>NZ_JBIVMY010000005.1:75693-156786 GCF_044753325.1 Pseudomonas sp. NPDC088414
TAGGCCGCTTGTTCTTCGTTGAGGATCGACACTGGCGGCAGCACGCCGGTCAGGTCGCAGGTCAGGAAGATCACCGCGTTTGGCTCGCCGCCCAGGTTCTTCTCGGAACGCTTGGCAACGTGCTCCAGCGGGTAGGCCGCGCGGCTGTTCTGGGTCAGGCTGACATCGGCGTAGTCAGCATGCTTGGCGTCGTCGATGACCACGTTTTCCAGGACTGCGCCGTGCTTGATGGCTTTCCAGATGACCGGCTCGTTCTTCTCGGACAGGTCGATGCACTTGGCATAGCAACCGCCTTCGATGTTGAACACCACGCCTTCGCCCCAGCCGTGTTCGTCGTCACCGATCAGGTAACGGCTTTCGTCGGCGGACAGGGTGGTTTTACCGGTGCCCGACAGACCGAAGAACAGGGTCACGTCGCCTTCTTCGCCGATGTTGGCAGCGCAGTGCATTGGCAGCACGTCAGCGGCCGGCAGCAGGAAGTTCTGCACGGAGAACATGGCTTTCTTCATTTCACCGGAGTAACGCATGCCGGCGATCAGCACTTTCTTCTGCGCGAAGTTGATGATCACGCAACCGTCGGAGTTGGTGCCGTCACGCTCAGGCACGCACTCGAAGTTGGCCACGTTGAGCACTTGCCACTCTTCACGACCGGCCGGGTTGTATTGGGCCGGATTGATGAACAGGCAACGACCGAACAGGTTCTGCCAGGCAGTCTGAGTGGTCATTTTCACGGCCAGGTAGTGATCTTCAGCCGCACCTACATGCACGTGGGAAACAAAGTGCTCTTGCGCGTTGTTGAACGCCTCGACACGAGCCCACAGCGCGTCGAACTTGTCGGCCGGGAACTTGCGGTTGATCGGGCCCCAGGCGATAGCGGCCTGGGTGGAAGGCTCTTCAACGATGAAACGATCGACTGGCGAACGACCGGTACGGTGACCGGTGCGAACGACCAGAGCGCCGGTATCGGCAAGCTCGCCCTCACCGCGTTGCAGGGCTTCTTTTACCAGATCATCAACACTCAGATCGGTGTACACGGCGTTATTGGCTTGCGTCATGAGGTTCCCCGTCGGCCAGTGGCCGAGTGTGCTCCAAACGTTTTGTAGTAGAAAGTCGTGCACTACTACCGCGAAAAAAGTGGGCCGGATTATGCCAGAAAAGCCCAAAAAGAGTAGGGTCCTCCCGTCGTAACGGCGAAATTCCGTCGTTACGCAGTGAATTTACCTGCGCTGAACCGTTTTAGTGCCGGGTATCTGACGGCGTGTCGACGCCTGCGCCAGCAAACAATTGAGCAATATCGGACGCGTCGAACAGGTAACGCTGGTTGCAGAACTGGCAATCGATCTCGACTTCGCCACCCCTTTCGGCCACCAGTGCCTGCGCATCTTCCAGACCCAGACTGACCAGCGCATTGCCCGAGCGTTCCCGCGAGCAGCTGCAACGGAAGCGCAAGGTCTGCACATCGAACAGGCGCACCTGCTCCTCGTGGTAGAGACGGTGCAGGACGGTTTCGTTGTCCAGGCTGAGCAATTCGTCGGCAGTCAGGGTGCTGGCCAGTGCGGTGACGTGCTGCCAGCTGGCGGCGCGCTCTTCTTCGTCTTTCAGTCGGTCGGCAGGCAGTTGCTGCAGTAGCATTCCGCGAGCACGGCGGCCGTCGGCGAACAGCTTGAAGCGGGTGCCGACCTGTTGCGACATGACGAAATAGTTGGTGAAGCACTCGGACAGGGTTTCGCCGTCGAGATCGACGATGCCTTGATAACGCTGGCCAATCGTCGGGTCGACAGTCAGGGTCAGGTCACCGCCCGGCATCAGGTCGGCAAGCGTGGCATCCGCAGCGATCTGCTCGGCGTTGTATCGCGCCAGACCACGGATCTCGCGCTCGCTGGAGCATTCGATCATCAACAGCGGAATCGGCCCTTCGGAGCGTGCCTGCAAAATCAGCAAGCCGTCGAACTTCAGGGTGCCCACCAGCAACGAAGCGGCCGCCATCAGTTCGCCCAGCAACTGCGCGACCGGCTCCGGGTACGGGTGCTTGGCGAGGACTTCGGCGTAGCTGCGTTCCAGCGCCACCAGTTCGCCGCGAGTGTCGCTGTCATCGAAGATGAAGCGTTGGGTGTAGTCGGTATCCGGTAGGTCGGTCATAGGTCTGGGTATCTGAATTGATGACAAAATGGTTACAAAAGTTGAAAATCCCGCACTTATCCGCACCCATTTGGTGCGAAATGTTCAGCCACGGGAGGCATTTTATGAACAATCCGGGTTTGTTCCAATCAAGGTGGAACCTCGGCCGGCTGGTTCTGTGTAACGTAGTGCCATTGGCGCTACTGGCTTTCTGGTTATGGCCTACAGGCCAGATGCTGTGTGTGATTTTCGACGAGTGGCTGTTCCGCTCACTCAATGCACCACTGGCCAGCAACCCCATATGGCTCCACATCTGGGCAATTGCAAGTCTGCGTCCGTTCGACATCGTCGTCGGTCTGATCCTGCTGACGCTGCTGATCAAGGGTGACTGGGTGTTCAAGGCGATTGATGTACGTCGCGCCTTTTTCGGTTTTTTCTCGATTCTGCTGTTGATGGTGGTGATTCGCGCGCTGTTTTCCAAATTCGCCGACTACATGGACTGGCAGCACAGCAGCCCATCGATGGTGCTGGAAGGCGCGGTGCACCTGAGTGACTACTTCCCGCATCTGGAAAAAGCCTGGGAGCTGAAGGATCGCTCGAGCCAGAGCTTCCCCGGTGACCACGCTTCGGTGTTGTTGATCTGGGCGCTGTTCATGGGGGTGTTCAGTCGCTCGGTCGGCCAGTTCCTGACGATCTGGGGTCTGGCATTGCTGTTCATGCTGCCACGTCTGGTGGCCGGCGCGCATTGGGGTCAGGACGATTACATCGGCGGCATGCTGCTGGCAGTGTGGGCGTTGGGTTGGGGTTACTACACGCCGTTTGCCTATCACGCTGCCAACTTCTGGCTGAAGGTGACTGCGCCGGTTTTCAATCTGCTGGGCAAGCTGCCGCTGATCTCGCGGATGAGTGTGGTGTCTGCCGCGCACTGACAGTTTGCACACACCTGTGGCGAGGGAGCTTGCTCCCGCTTGACTGCGCAGCAGTCACTGGACCAGTCGACTCGGTTGTATTTTGAAATACATGATCGACTGGATTGGGAGTCCTTCGGCCTCCAGCGGGAGCAAGCTCCCTCGCCACAATGGTGTGCCGTGCCGGTCAATCGCTATTGCTGTTGCCACGAAACTTGAACAGATCCCGCCGCTGCTTCTTGCTCGGCTTGCCGTCGGTACTCACGCCCAACGCCCCGGCCTTGCGCATCGCCGCAGCCGCTTCACGTTTGGCAATACTCGCCTCGGTCTCGGTATACAGCGTCTGCGCTTCGGGTGCGCCGCGACGCACGATCGACAAGGCTTCAACCCTCACCGTGCGTTCTTCGAAACCGGTCCGGATTTCGAACTCATCGCCAATGCGTGGCTCTTTGCCAGGCTTGCAGCGCTCTCCCCGGCAATGCACCTTGCCACTCTCGATGGCCGCTTTGGCCAGAGCCCGGGTCTTGTAAAAACGCGCCGCCCACAACCATTTATCGAGACGGACCTTGTCGTCCTCTTCGCTTTTTTGTGCCATGGAATTTCCTCATTCTGAAATATTGATGAACTGTACTACCGTTTCTGTCGTGCCATGAATTACCCGGTCCCGGATTACAATGCGCACCAGCCGATACCTGCTTGAAGCGTCGGCGATCCGGGCCGTAGAAATCTGTCGCCTTTTAACCCTTATTCTGCGTGAATACCGCGATTCGGCCGTACGCGGCCCGAGCGGTTTCTGCCGGTTGATTACCTTTGAAGACATTTGACCATTTGACCGTTGTCGGTCTGCGCGAGTGGGTGGCGCTCCCCGATCTGGGAGTCGCCGGCCTGCGGGCGAAAATCGACACCGGCGCCAGCACCTCCAGCCTGCATGCCACCGACATCGAGCCGTTCGAACGCGACGGCGAGAAGTGGGTGCGCTTTACCGCGCACCTTGGCACCGTGGTGCAGTTGCGTCACCGCCGCTGCGAAGCACCGCTGGTCACGCGCAAGACCATTAAAAGCTCCAACGGCCAGGCGCAGGTGCGCTACGTGATCAGCACCACCCTGGCCCTCGGTGATCGGGTCTGGGCAGTCGAGTTCACCCTCGCCTGCCGCAAGTCCATGCGCTATCGCCTGTTGCTCGGTTCCAAAGCCCTGATCGATGGCCAACTGGTGGTCAATCCGGGTATCAAATATGTACAAGACAAGCCGGTGTTCCCGGTATCTACCTCCTCCACAGGTGTTGCATGAAGATCGCTGTGCTGTCGCGGAATCCGCGTCTGTATTCCACCCGTCGTCTGGTCGAGGCCGGCACCGAGCGCGGGCATGAAATGGTGGTGATCGACACCTTGCGCGCCTACATGAACATCGCCAGTCACAAGCCGCAGATCCACTACCGCGGCAAGCCGCTGGAAGGCTTCGACGCGGTGATCCCGCGGATCGGTGCGTCGGTGACGTTCTATGGCTGCGCGGTGTTGCGCCAGTTCGAAATGATGGGGGTGTTTCCGCTCAACGAATCGGTGGCCATCGCCCGCTCGCGGGACAAACTGCGTTCGCTGCAACTGCTGTCGCGGCGTGGCATCGGCCTGCCGGTCACCGGCTTCGCTCACTCGCCGGATGACATTCCCGACCTGATCGACATGGTCAACGGCGCGCCGCTGGTGATCAAGGTATTGGAAGGCACTCAGGGTATCGGCGTGGTGCTGTGCGAAACCGCGACCGCAGCCGAATCGGTGATCGAGGCGTTCATGGGCCTGAAGCAGAACATCATGGTTCAGGAATACATCAAGGAAGCAGGCGGTGCGGACATCCGCTGCTTCGTGGTCGGCGACAAGGTGATCGCCGCCATGAAGCGTCAGGCCAAGCCGGGCGAGTTCCGCTCCAACCTGCACCGTGGCGGCAGCGCCAGCCTGATCAAGATCACCCCGGAAGAACGCATGACCGCGTTGCGTGCGGCCAAGGTCATGGGGCTGGCGGTGGCGGGTGTGGATATTTTGCGCTCGAACCACGGGCCGCTGGTGATGGAGGTGAACTCTTCGCCGGGCCTGGAAGGGATCGAGACCACCACCGGCAAGAACGTGGCGGGAATTATCATTGAGCATCTTGAGAAGAATGGCGGGCCGAACATGACCCGCACCAAAGGCAAAGGCTAAAGCGAGGAGCAAGAGCCCTCACCCTAACCCTCTCCCAAAGGGAGAGGGGACTGATTGGGGGATGCTTAAAAGATACGCCGACCTGATCCTGCTGTGCCGAATCCACAATCGCCCCCAGTCTTTCAGGTCGATGTATGATGCCAGACACCTCGGTCAGCTCCCTCTCCCTCTGGGAGAGGGCTGGGGTGAGGGTTTAATGGTTTAAACGGCATCCCGAGGCAACATCAACCCCAGCGGCAACCTGACTCGCGCCTCCAATCCACCCCCGGACCGGTTACGTAATTCAACATTGCCGCCATGCATCGAAGCAATGCGCTTCACGATCGCCAGTCCCAACCCCGTACCTTTACCACCCCGGGCACGGTCGCCACGGGTGAACGGGTTGAAGATCGCCTCAAGCTCCGACGGATCGATCCCCGCCCCCCGGTCCATCACGCTCAACACCACGTACGGCGCGCTGGTGTCACCGGACACATAAGCCGCGACTTCGACGCCACTGCCGGCATGGTTCAGGGCGTTGCCGATCAGGTTGTTCAGCAGGCGCTTCATTGACACCCGGCGCAGTGGAAACGGCTGGATCGGCTCCAGACGCAAGCGCACTTTCTCTTCGTTCTGGTTGTACGGCGCGGCCACTTCACGCACCAGATCGCTCAGGTCGACCTCCTCCACCGACTCGTCGCGACCATCGCGAATGAACGCGAGGAACTGGTCGAGAATCGCGTCCATGTCTTCGATGTCGCGCACCATGTCGTCGGTCAAATCGTTGCGATCGCCCATCAGCTCCAGCGACAGACGCAGGCGCGTCAGCGGTGTACGCAAATCATGGGAGACCCCCGCCAGCATCAACTCACGCTCGCGACCGGCCTGTTCGACGTCTTCGGCCATCTGGTTGAAGGCGCGATACACCTCGGTCATCTCGCTCGGTGTGTCGCTGATCGGCAGACGGACGCTGCGGCCCTGACCGAGTTGTCGGGCGGCGTACACCAGGCGCTTCAATGGCTGGTTGAGCTGGCTGACGAAAATCCACGCCGAGGCGGTGGACAGCAAGCCGATGGCGAGGAACCAGCCGAGCACGTTCCAGATTTTCTGGCCGCGCAATGGATGCGGGTACAACGGCACTTTCAGCCAGCCGTCACCGAGGCTTGGCGCACGCACCCACAGCGCCGGCGGCGAGTGCATGCGCAAGCGCACTTCGGTATCGGCGCCCAGCTCCGCCTGCATCTGCCGCTGATAGATTTCACTGTAAGGCCAGTGTTGTTCGCCCTCCGGTACACCGGCGCCGACTACCCGGATCAGGGTTGCGGCATCGGCAATCTTTGCGCGATTTTCTTCATCGGCCGCCCAATAGGCGCGCAACGTCAGGGCGACGCCGTGGCTGTATTGGCGATCCACCAGGACGTCCTCGTTCATCAACAGATAAACCAGGGTCAGCGCCTTGGAAAACAGCACGACGATGAGCACCAGCCACAGGGTGCGGGAGAAAAAACTTTGGGGGAACCAGACGGGGGTTTTCATCGATAACCGTTACACACTTGCAGGAGCGAGCCATGCTCGCATATTGCGGATTGCGAGTCTGCGTAGAGGGTCGATCAACCCGATGCGCAGACCCGCTCCTACAAATCGCCGATCACTTGGTGGCGGCGCCATCCGGTACGAACACGTAGCCCACGCCCCAGACAGTCTGGATGTAGCGCGGTTTCGACGGATCGGGTTCGATCATCCGGCGCAGACGGGAAATCTGCACATCGATGGAACGCTCGAGGGCATCCCACTCGCGGCCACGGGCCAGGTTCATCAGTTTGTCGCGGGTCAGCGGCTGCCGCGCGTTCATCACCAGCGCCTTGAGTACCGCGAACTCACCGGTGGTGAGCATGTGCACTTCGTCGCCACGCTTCAGTTCGCGGGTTGCCAGCGACAACACGTAATCACCGAACGTGACGTTTTCGTCTTCGCTGCCCGGCGCGCCCGGCACCGGTGCGGCCTGACGCCGCAGAACCGCTTTGACGCGAGCCATCAGCTCATCCGGGTTGAACGGCTTGGCCAGGTAGTCATCGGCGCCCAGTTCCAGGCCCTTGATGCGGCTCATCTCATCGCCCTTGGCGGTGAGCATGATGATCGGAATCTGATTGTTCGCCGCCCGCAGGCGACGGCATGCGGTGAGGCCGTCTTCGCCCGGCAGCATCAGGTCGAGGACGACCAGATTGAACACTTCACGCGACAGCAGACGATCCATTTGCTCGGTGTTCGGTACGGCACGGGCACGGTAGCCCTTGCTGACGAAGAAACGTTCCAGCAGGCTGCTCAGCCCCGGATCGTCGTCAACAATAAGAATTTTTTCGCCTTCAGCATTGTTTGCAGTGCTGCTCATTGGATGCTCCTTTTAGCTCGGCGCGCATTATGGCGTAGCTGCCGTTATACGCACCGTGTGCATTGTTAGCAGATTTTTCCTTCACTGCCAGAAAACCGGGGTTTCTACCTACAGACTGCTACACCCCCGAATGACAGAACGCTGGTTATAATGCGCGGCGTTTTGTGCCAGGCAACGTCTGAATCGTTACCGCAGGTGGCCGGGCTTTTTTCCCGGTGGCCGCAGTAATTGTTCGATTTCACGGGTCAATGGGGTGCCTTTTGACCCAGGCAGCGGCAATTTTCTAGCCGCTCAACCAGACTCCGGGCCTTTATTTCCGTGCCTGCGAGCCTGCTTTCACAATATGTCAGGTGGTTTTATGGACAGCATCAACAGCCGCATCGCCGAGGAACTCGGCGTACGCCCGCAACAGGTCGAAGCGGCCGTCGCGCTACTCGATGAAGGCTCTACCGTTCCCTTCATCGCCCGTTACCGGAAAGAAGTCACCGGCAGCCTCGATGACACCCAGCTGCGTCATCTGGAAGAGCGTCTGCGCTACCTGCGAGAACTCGACGAACGGCGCATCAGCATCCTCGCCAGCATCCAGGAGCAGGGCAAACTCACCCCCGCCCTTGAGCGCGACATCAAGCTCGCCGACACCAAGACCCGCCTCGAAGACTTGTACCTGCCGTACAAGCAGAAGCGCCGCACCAAGGGCCAGATTGCCCTGGAAGCCGGCCTCGGCGAGTTGGCCGACGGCCTGTTCAACGATCCGAATCTGACGCCGGAAACCGAAGCCGCACGTTTCGTCGACGCCGAGAAAGGCGTGGCCGACGTGAAAGCTGCGCTGGAAGGCGCCAAGTACATCCTGATGGAGCGCTTCGCCGAAGACGCCAGCCTGCTGGAAAAGCTGCGTAATTTCCTCAAGCAGGAAGCGACCATCAGCGCCCGCGTGATCGCCGGCAAGGAAGAAGAAGGCGCCAAGTTCCGCGACTACTTCGAACACGACGAGCCGCTGAAAAGCATGCCGTCGCACCGCGCACTCGCGATTTTCCGTGGCCGCAACGAAGGCATCCTCAGCTCCGCGCTGAAAGTCGGCGACGAGCTGCCGGGCACCATGCACCCGTGCGAAGGCATGATCGGCCAGCAATTCGGCATCCAGAACCAGAACCGCCCGGCCGACAAATGGCTCGGTGAAGTGGTGCGCTGGACCTGGAAGGTCAAGCTCTACACCCACCTGGAAACCGACCTGCTCGGCGAGCTGCGCGACGGCGCCGAAACCGAGGCGATCAACGTCTTCGCCCACAACCTGCACGACCTGCTGCTGGCCGCGCCGGCCGGCCCGCGTGCCACCCTGGGCCTCGACCCGGGCCTGCGTACCGGCTGCAAAGTCGCGGTGGTCGACTCCACCGGCAAACTGCTCGATCACGCCACGGTTTACCCGCACGTGCCGCACAACAAGTGGGATCAGACCATCGCGATTCTGGCCGCCCTGTGCGCCAAGCACTCGGTTGACCTGATCGCCATCGGCAACGGCACCGCCAGCCGTGAAACCGACAAGCTGGCCATCGAGCTGATCAAAAAATACCCAGCGATGAAGATGACCAAGGTCATGGTGTCCGAGGCCGGCGCCTCGGTGTACTCGGCATCGGAACTGGCGGCCAAGGAATTCCCGGATCTGGACGTGTCGATCCGTGGCGCCGTTTCCATCGCCCGTCGTCTGCAGGATCCACTGGCCGAGTTGGTGAAGATCGATCCGAAATCCATCGGTGTCGGCCAGTACCAGCACGACGTGTCGCAGCTGAAACTGGCGCGTGGTCTGGATGCGGTGGTCGAGGACTGTGTGAACGCCGTCGGCGTCGATGTGAACACCGCTTCGGTGGCCTTGCTGGCGCGGATCTCCGGCCTCAACGCGACTCTGGCGCAGAACATCGTCGCCCACCGTGACGAACACGGTGCGTTCAAGACCCGTGCGGCGCTGAAGAAAGTCGCGCGTCTGGGCGAAAAAACCTTCGAACAGGCCGCAGGCTTCTTGCGCGTGATGAATGGCGACAACCCGCTGGATTCTTCCGCTGTTCACCCGGAAGCCTATCCGCTGGTGCAGCGCATTGCCGCTGAAACCGACCGCGACATTCGCTCGCTGATCGGCGACGCCGCGTTCCTCAAGCGTCTGGATCCGAAGAAATTCACCGACGAAACCTTCGGTCTGCCCACCGTCACCGACATCCTGCAAGAACTGGAAAAACCCGGTCGCGACCCGCGTCCGGAGTTCAAGACTGCCGAGTTCCAGGAAGGCGTCGAAGATTTGAAAGACCTGCAACTGGGGATGATCCTCGAAGGCGTCGTGACCAACGTGACCGCGTTCGGCGCGTTCGTCGACATCGGCGTGCATCAGGACGGTCTGGTGCACATCTCGGCGCTGTCGGAGAAGTTCATCAAGGACCCACGCGAAGCGGTGAAGGCCGGTGACGTGGTGAAAGTGAAGGTCATGGAAGTCGATATCCCGCGCAAACGCGTCGGCCTGTCGATGCGCATGAGCGATACTCCGGGCGAGAAAATCGACGGTGCCCGTGGTTCGCGTCCGGGCTCGGCACCGCGGCAGTCGTCGAACAACGCGCCACGCAAGGAAACAGCCACAGCCGCTCCGGTGAACAACGCCATGGCTTCGCTGTTCGCTAACGCCAAGCAGCTGAAGAAACGCTGATGGAAATTCCGGCCGGGCTCGTCGAGAGTGCGTTTTTCAAGCTGTTGGGCTGCCGCCTGCACAGCCTGGAAACCGGGGTGGCGCAAGTCGCCCTGGTGCTGGAACCGCAACTGCGCAATCGCGGCGGCAAATTGCACGGTGGCGCGCTGTTCAGTCTGGTCGATATCGCCATGGGGCTGGCCTGTTCCAGCACCCACGGCTTCGACCAGCAGAGCGCGACCATCGAGTGCAAGATCAACTACATCCGCGCCGTATCCGACGGCGAGGTGCTGTGCACGGCGCGGGTCATCCACCCGGGCCGTCGCACGCTGGTGGTCGAGGCCGACGTGATGCAGGGCGACAAACTGGTCGCAAAAGCGCAAGGCACGTTCGCTGTCCTGTAGATGTTGTTCATCATTTTGAGTTAATTTCGGCGCAACGAACCTTGTGGGAGCGAGCTTGCTCGCGAAGGCGGTGTGTCAGGCAACCGAAATGTTGACTGATAAACCCTCTTCGCGAGCAAGCTCGCTCCCACAGGGATTGTGCAGTTCCTGACTGACCGGCAAATGGCCTGCCGCTACAAAACCAGGCGATAACGCCAGTTTCAACTTCACCCTTGTAGACCGTCCTGCCCACCCCCATATTGGGGCGACTGACGCGTGAAGGAATCCAAATTGAGCGAACTTCTCAACCGCCGCCTGGCTCTGCTCGGCGAGCGCGCCAACCTCTCTCTGCTCGAACAGTGCCTCCACGGTATCGAACGTGAATGCCTGCGCGTGACCAGTGAAGGTCGTCTGGCGCAAACGCCGCACCCGGAAGCCTTGGGTTCCGCGCTGACCAATGAACAGATCACCACCGACTACTCCGAGTCGCTGCTGGAATTCATCACCCCCGCCCTGCCCGATCCGGCCGATACGCTGGCGAGCCTGGACAAGATTCATCGCTTTGCCTACAGCAAGCTCGGCAACGAGTACCTGTGGAGTCCATCGATGCCGTGCCCGTTGCCGGCCGAGGAAGACATCCCGATCGCCTATTACGGCACCTCCAACATCGGTCAGCTCAAGTACGTCTACCGCAAGGGCCTGGCCCTGCGGTACGGCAAGACCATGCAGTGCATCGCCGGGATTCACTACAACTTTTCCCTGCCGGAAAAGCTCTGGCCGCTGCTGCGCGAAGCCGAGGGTTACGTCGGCACCGACCGCGATTTCCAGTCGTCGTCGTACATCGCGCTGATCCGTAACTTCCGCCGCTACAGCTGGCTGCTGATGTACCTGTTCGGTGCTTCGCCAGCGCTGGACGCGGGCTTCCTGCGCGGCCGTTCGCATCAGCTGGAACAACTGGACCCGGACACCCTGTACCTGCCGTATGCCACCAGCCTGCGCATGAGCGACCTCGGTTACCAGAGCAACGCCCAGGCCGGCCTGACGCCGTGCTACAACGATCTGGCGAGCTACACCGACAGCCTGCGCAAAGCCGTGGCCACGCCATACCCGCCGTACGTGGAAGTCGGCACGCACCAGGATGGCGAGTGGGTGCAGTTGAACACCAACATCCTGCAGATCGAAAACGAGTACTACTCCAACATCCGCCCAAAACGCGTGACCTACACCGGCGAGCGACCGATCCAGGCCCTGATGGCCCGTGGCATTCAGTACGTCGAAGTGCGTTGCCTGGATATCAACCCGTTCCTGCCGATGGGCATCGACGTCACCGAATCGCGCTTCCTCGACGCGTTCCTGCTGTATTGCGCGCTGAACGACAGTCCGCTGCTGACCAACACTTCGTGCGGCAATGCCACTTCGAACTTCCTCAGCGTGGTCAAGGAAGGTCGGCGTCCGGGCCTGCAATTGCAGCGCGACGGTGAAGCGGTCGAATTGAAGGTTTGGGCAGCCGATCTGCTGGAAAAAATCGCACCGCTGGCGGCATTGCTCGATCAGAGCCATGGCGGCGACGCACACAGCAAGGCGCTGGACGCGCAACTGGCCAAGGTCAAGGATTCGTCCCTGACCCCGTCGGCCCAGGTACTGGCGGCAATGGCTGAGCACAAGGAAAGCTTCGCGCAATTCTCCCTGCGCCAAAGCCAGGCGCATGCCGAGTTCTTCCGCAGCGAGCCGTTGGCTGCTGATGAACAGGCGAAGTTCGAGGAGCTGGCGCGTTCGTCGCTGGCGCAACAGGCGGAGCTTGAGCAGAACGAGGTGGGCGATTTCGACGTGTTTGTCGGGTCGTATCAGGCGAGCATTCTGGCGATCAGTAACTAACCACTATTCCCTGTGGCGAGGGAGCTTGCTCCCGCTCGGCTGCGCAGCAGTCGCAATCTCAGTCCCCCGGTGCATCAGCAGCACCGTGATGAATTGATATGGGAGTCCTCCAGCCTCCAGCGGGAGCAAGCTCCCTCGCCACAATGACCTCACCCACAATCCCTCACGCCTTAGATTTTTCCGCTCATAAGCTAAGTCTAAAAAGTTATTTATTTTTAGATTCTTAGATCATTTAGTCTCCTTTCACGCCGATCGTCGGTCGCCTGACTTGGAGCACTCCCCCATGAAACTGAATTTCCCGCTTCGCCTGCTGGCCGTGGCCTCGTTGGCTGCTGCGAGCTTTCTGGCGCAGGCCGCCGACCTCACCGTCGCCTACCAGACCACCGTCGACCCGGCGAAAGTCGCCCAGGCCGATGGCGCTTACGAGAAAGCCACCAAGGCCGACATCAGCTGGCGCAAGTTCGATAACGGCGCCGACATCATCGCCGCCATTGCCTCCGGTGACGTGCAGATCGGTTATCTCGGTTCCAGCCCGCTGACCGCTGCGATCACTCGCAAGGTGCCGGTGGAGACTTTCCTCATCGCCACCCAGATCGGCGCCGCCGAAGCACTGGTCGCCCGCGACGGTTCCGGGATCAAGACCCCGCAGGATCTGGTCGGCAAGAAAATCGCCGTGCCGTTCGTGTCCACCGGACACTACAGCCTGCTCGCGGCGTTGAAGCACTGGAACATCGATCCGTCGAAAGTCACCGTGCTCAACCTTGCCCCGCCAGCGATCATCGCCGCGTGGAAACGCGGTGACATCGACGCCACTTACGTGTGGGATCCGGCCCTCGGTGTCGCCAAGGAAAACGGCAAAGTGCTGATCACCTCCGGCGAACTGGCCAAGTTCGGCGCGCCGACCTTCGATGCCTGGATCGTGCGCAAGGATTTTGCCGAGAAGCACCCGGAAATCGTCACCGCGTTCGCCAAGGTCACCCTCGACGCTTACGCCGACTACCGAAAGGATCCCAAAGCCTGGCTCGCCGATCAGTCCCACGTCGACAAACTGGTGAAGCTCTCCGGCGCCAAGGCCAGCGACATTCCGCTGCTGCTGCAAGGCAACGTCTACCCGCTGGCGGCTGATCAGGTGATCACCCTCGGCGCGCCGACCACCAAAGCCATTACCGACACCGCCGCGTTCCTCAAGGAGCAAGGCAAGGTCGAAGCCGTACTGCCGGACTACGCGCCGTACGTCAGTGCCAAATACATCACCAACTGATCGGGAGTTCACTGCGATGGCCTTGCTACAGCTGGAGCGCATCAGCGCACAGTATCCCGGCAGCCCGGAACCGGTGCTGGCGGACATTTCCCTGACCCTCGGGCCTCAGCAATTGCTGGTCGCCCTCGGCCCGTCCGGCAGTGGCAAGACTTCGCTGTTGAACCTGATTGCCGGCTTCGTCGAACCCAGCGCCGGGCGCATCACCCTCGACGGCGTGCCGGTCAAAGGCCCGAGTGCCGAGCGTGGCGTGGTGTTCCAGGACGACGCGTTGCTGCCCTGGCAGGATGTGCTGGCTAACGTGGCTTTCGGCCTGGAACTGGCGGGTGTCGCCAAGGACAAACGCGAAGAAATCGCCCGGGAAATGCTCGCACTGGTTGATCTCTCAGGTTTTGAACACCGCCGCATCTGGCAACTCTCCGGTGGCCAGAAACAGCGCGTCGGCCTGGCCCGCGCACTCGCCGCCGACCCGCGCGTGCTGCTGATGGACGAACCTTTCGGCGCCCTCGACGCCTTCACCCGCGAGCAGATGCAGGAGCTATTGCTGCAAGTCTGGCAGCGCACTGCCAAACCGGTGTTCCTGATTACTCACGACATCGAAGAAGCGGTATTCCTCGCCACTGACCTGATTCTGCTGGCGCCGAATCCGGGGCAGATCGTCGAGCGTCTGCATCTGGATTTCGGTCAGCGCTACGCTGCTGGTGAATCGGCGCGGGCGATCAAATCCGATCCGCGTTTTATCGAAACCCGCGAGCACGTGCTGAGCAAAGTGTTCTCGCAACGCAGCGCCGTACAACGGCAGGAGCGCGCATGAGCAGTTACGACGTTTCCGCCCCCGCCGTGAAAAGCCCATCGGTGGCGATTCCGGTACGGCGCAGCCTCAGCACCCGCTGGATCAGTCTGTTGACCCTGTTCGCCTTGCTGGTGATCTGGTGGGCCGTGACCGCCACTGGTTTGATCGAACCGCTGTTCCTGCCGCCACCGTCCGCCGTGCTGCAAAAAGGCTGGTTGCTGGCGACCAGCGGTTACATGGATTCGACCCTGTGGCAGCACCTGGGCGCGAGCCTGAGCCGCATTGGTCTGGGCCTAGGCTTCGCGATTTTGACCGCAGTGCCGGTGGGCATCGCCATCGGCGCCAACCGCATTGCCCGTGGCGTGCTTGATCCGCTGATCGAGTTCTACCGGCCGATTCCGCCATTGGCGTATCTGCCGCTGATCGTGATCTGGTGTGGCATCGGCGAGTTGTCGAAGGTGCTGCTGATCTACCTGGCGATTTTTGCACCGATCGCCATCGCTACCTCGACCGGTGTGCGCACTGTAGACCCGGCGAAATTGCGCGCTGCGCAGTCGCTCGGTGCCACTCGCGCACAACTGATCCGCCATGTGATTTTGCCCAGCGCCCTGCCGGACATTCTCACAGGTGTGCGCATTGGTCTGGGTGTTGGCTGGTCGACCCTGGTCGCCGCCGAACTGATCGCCGCCACCAGCGGTTTGGGCTTCATGGTGCAGTCGGCTGCGCAGTTCCTGGTCACCGATGTGGTGGTGCTGGGGATTCTGGTGATCGCCCTGATCGCCTTCGCCATGGAAATGGGCCTGCGTGCCCTGCAGCGCAAACTGGTGCCGTGGCACGGCCAGGCGCACTGAGTCATTTGAAAATTCGCCCCCTGTAGGAGCTGCCGCAGGCTGCGATCTTTTGATCTTGATCTTTTAAAAACAAAATCAAAAGATCGCAGCCTGCGGCAGCTCCTACACGGGCGCGGTTACCCGGAATTGAAGAGAACCACCATGAGCAGCCTGACCATCACCCCATTAAGCTCGGCCCTCGGCGCGCAGATCAGCGGCGTCGACGTCAGCCAGCCGTTGAACCTGGAACAGCGCGACGCCATCGAGCAGGCGCTGCTCAAGTACCAGGTGCTGTTCTTCCGCAACCAGCCGATCGAGCCTTCGCAACAGGCACGTTTCGCCGCGTACTTCGGCGACCTGCACATTCACCCGATCTACCCGAACGTGCCGGAGCAGCCCGAAGTGCTGATCCTCGACACCGCCGTCACCGACGTGCGCGACAACGCGATCTGGCACACCGACGTGACCTTCCTGCCGACCCCGGCGATGGGGGCGGTGCTCAGCGCCAAACTGCTGCCAGAGTTCGGCGGCGATACGTTGTGGGCCAGCGGGATTGCCGCTTACGAAGCACTGTCGGCGCCGATGAAAACCTTGCTCGAAGGGTTGACTGCAACTCACGATTTCACTCGCTCGTTTCCGCTGGAGCGCTACGGCAACACGCCGGAAGCGCTGGCACAGTGGGAAGAGGCACGACGCAAGAACCCACCGTTGTCACACCCGGTGATCCGCACTCACCCGGTGAGCGGACGCCGTTCGTTGTTCGTCAACGAAGGCTTCACCTCGAAGATCAACGAGCTGTCGGACACCGAGAGCGAGGCGATTCTGAAATTCCTGTTCGCCCACGCAACCCGGCCGGAGTTCACCATTCGCTGGCGCTGGCAGCAGGACGATATTGCCTTCTGGGACAACCGCGTGACGCAACATTACGCGGTGGATGATTACCGCCCGGCGCGGCGGGTGATGCAGCGGGCTACGGTGTTGGGGGATGTGCCGTTTTTTCGCTGAGCGTTGAAGCCCAGAGCAGAATCAAAAGCCCCTCACCCTAACCCTCTCCCGGAGGGAGAGGGGACTGATTGGGGGATGCATCAGAAGTACGCCAACCTGATCAATCTGTGCTGAATCCATAATCGACCCGGTTTCTCAGGTCGATTTACGACGCAAGACACCTCGGTCGGCTCCCTCTCCCTCCGGGAGAGGGCTGGGGTGAGGGTGACTCACTCCGCCGTCGAAGGCTTCTCCCACAGATTGATCCCGCCCTCCTGGGCAAACCGGTCGATCTCCGCCAGTTCCTCAGCACTGAAACTCAGGTTCTTCAACGCCCCGACGTTCTCGATGATCTGCTCCGGCCGGCTCGCGCCGATCAGCGCCGAGGTCACGCGTGGATCGCGCAGGGTCCAGGCCAGCGCCAGTTGCGCCAGACTCTGGCCGCGACGTTTGGCGATCTCGTTCAACGCACGCACGTGGGCAATGTTGGCATCGGACAAGTGCGAAGCCTGCAGCGAACCACCGCCCGGACGATTGACCCGCGCATCCGCCGGCACGCCGTTGAGGTACTTGTCGGTCAGCAGACCTTGCGCCAGCGGCGTGAACGCAATGACGCCAGTGCCGAGTTCGTCTGTGGTGTCGAGCAGGTCTTTTTCCACCCAGCGATTGAGCAGGTTGTACGCCGGCTGATGAATCAGCAGCGGCACTTTCCACTCTTTGAGCAGCGCTGCCATCTCGCGGGTTTTCACCCCGGAGTACGACGAGATACCGATGTACAACGCCTTGCCCTGCTGCACGGCGGTGGCGAGGGCGCTGGCGGTTTCTTCCAGCGGGGTGTCCGGGTCGAAGCGGTGCGAATAGAAGATATCCACGTAGTCGAGACCGAGGCGCTGCAGGCTCTGGTCGAGACTGACCAGCACGTATTTGCGCGAACCGCCGCCTTGGCCGTACGGGCCAGGCCACATGTCCCAACCGGCCTTGCTGGAGATGATCAGCTCATCGCGGTACTGCTTGAAGTCTTCGCGCAGCAGGCGACCGAAATTGATCTCGGCGCTGCCGTACGGCGGGCCGTAGTTGTTGGCGAGGTCAAAGTGGTTGATGCCCAGGTCGAACGCGGTGCGCAGCAGGGCACGCTGGGTGTCGATCGGCGTGCTGTCGCCGAAGTTGTGCCACAGGCCCAGCGACAGCGCCGGCAGCACCAGACCGCTGCGGCCGACGCGGCGGTAAGGGATGGAGTCGTAGCGGTTTTCGGCAGCGGTGTAAGTCATCGAATCCTCTCTTGTTTGATTGACAGCAAATTGAGGGTGAATCCCAAACCTGTGGCGAGGGAGCTTGCTCCCGCTCGGTTGCGCAGCAACCGCAAACCCATCCAGCGCGGTATGCCTGGCTGAATGCGATTGCAGGTTTTGGGTCTGCTTCGCAGACCAGCGGGAGCAAGCTCCCTCGCCACAAAAATCTTTACACAAATTTGTTTATGGGTCGGGCAAGGCCCAGGTTCTCGCGCAAGGTCCGGCCCTCATACTCGGTTCTGAACAACCCACGCCGTTGCAGTTCCGGCACCACGCCCTGGGCGAAATCTTCCAGCCCGCCCGGCAGGTGCGGCACCAGCACATTGAAGCCGTCCGCCGCGCCCTGTTCGAACCACTCCTGCAAGCGGTCGGCGATCTGCGCCGGCGTGCCGACCAGGCTGTAATGCCCGCGCCCACCGGCAATCCTGCGGCCCAATTCGGCGAGGGTCAGATTCTCCCGCCCTGCCAGTTCAGTCAGCAATTTCTGCCGGCTCTGCTGGCCGCTGTCGGTCAGCGGCAAATCCGGTAGCGGGCCGTCCAGCGGGTACTTCGACAAGTCGAAGTTGCCCAGCATACGCCCAAGCAATGCCACGCCAACCTCCGGTTCGACCAATTGCTGAAACGTTTCACATTTTTCCTGTGCTTCGGCTTCTGTCTGCCCGACGACGACAAACACCCCCGGCATGATTTTCAGCGAATCGGCACTGCGCCCGTACTTGGCCAGACGCCCCTTGAGGTCGGCGTAGAACGCCTGTGCGCCGGCCAGCGAAGTCTGCGCGGTGAACACCACCTCAGCGGTTTGTGCCGCCAGTTCACGCCCGGTGTCGGATGAACCGGCCTGCACGATCACCGGTTGTCCCTGTGGCGAGCGCGCCACGTTCAGCGGGCCTTTTACCCGAAAGTGTTCGCCGACATGATCCAGCACGTGCAACTTCGCCGGGTCGTAATAGGCGCCGCTGGCCTTGTCGCGGACAAAGGCATCGTCCTCCCAACTGTCCCACAGCCCGGTGACCACTCGATGAAACTCGCGAGCGCGGCTGTAGCGTTCGGCGTGACCGATGTGCTCGTCGCGACCGAAATTCAGCGCCTCGGCGGCGTTGTCCGAGGTCACCAGATTCCACCCCGCACGCCCGCCGGACAAATGATCGAGCGAGGCGAATTTGCGCGCCACGTGGTACGGCTCGTTGTAGCTGGTGGTCGCCGTGGCGATCAGGCCGATGTGTTCGGTGACGGCGCTCAGCGCCGAGAGCACAGTCAGTGGCTCGAAGTGATCGGAGCGTGCCATGCGGCTGGCGATGGTCTGGGTCGGCGCGGCGACGCTGTCGGCGACGAACAGCGCATCGAATTTCGCCGCCTCGGCGATCTGCGCCAGACGCTTGTAGTGGGCGAAATCCAGACCGGCATTGGCCGGCACCTGCGGGTGACGCCACGCGGCGATGTGGTGCCCGGTGGCCATGAGAAACGCGCCGAGTTTCAGTTGTCTGCTCATCTCAGAAATCCTTGCGCAGTTGCACGCCGAAGTAGCGCTCGTCATCCCGTGGCACAGCGCGGTAGATGTAGCTGCCGCCGCTGGCCAGCAACGGCGAGTAGGACTTGTCGGCGAGGTTCTTGCCCAGCAGCGCCACGCGCCAGCCGTTGCTGTAATCGGCGAGAGCGACGCTGGCGTTCCAGATGCCGTAGGCGCCCTGCTTGGTATCAGCGTTCTGGCTGATGTCGTACTGCACCTCGCTCTGCCAGCTGTAGTCGGTGCCGAGTTCGATATCGAGGCCGTTGTCCAGCGGGATGCTGTAGTCGGCGCGCACGTAGCTTTTCCAGTCGGGGCTGAACGGCAATGGCTTGCCGTTGACGTTGCACGACGCCGCCGCACCTGCCGGGCAGCTGAATTGATCGATACGCGCGCGGGTGTAAGCCAGCGCCCCGGAGAACTTGAGTTGCTGGGTCGCCTGCAAGGCGTAATCGAGTTCGACGCCTTCAGTGCTGACGCTGCCGGCGTTGATCAGGCGCGTCACCACTTGCCCGGCGACCGTGTCGAAAAAGTTCGCCTGGTAGTTGTCGTAATCGCTGTGGAACACCGCGAGGTTGGTGGTCAGCCGGTTGTTCCAGCTCGTGGCCTTGATCCCCGCTTCCCAGGTGTTCGAGGTCTCTGGTTTCAGCGCCTCGGTGTCGCGCGGCTGCATGTTGAAGAACACGTTGTACGCCGGGCCTTTGTAGCCGCGCGAATAGGTCAGGTACGTGGTGACTGCATCACTGAGGTCGTACTGCACGCCGAGCCGACCGGACCAGCCGTCTTCGTCCACCGAGCCGGAACTGCTGGTGGCCGGTTGAATGCCGCTGACCGTGGTCGCCGAGGTCGAGACGCGACGGTGATCGTATTCCAGCTCATCGTGGGTATAGCGCAGGCCGGCGATGCCACGGAAGTCCGAAGTGAAGTTCAGCGTGGCTTCGCCAAATGCGGCGTAGCTGTCGCTGGTGGTGCTGTAATCGGCGACGCCACGGTCGGTGCGCGTGGTAGTGGTCAGGGTGCGCTGATAGGTCTCGTCATCCTTGCCGTGCATGTAGAACAGGCCGCCAACGTATTCGAGGAACTCACCTTTCGGCGAGGCCAGACGCAGCTCCTGCGAGTACTGATCGAAGGCCAGATCGCCCTTGTCGGCGGTGCCGGGGAACGCCGGGGTGATCGTGCTCAGCCGATCACCATCCTGATACTGAGTGTTGTCCCAGCCGCGCCATGCGGTGATCGAGGTCAGGGTGTAATCGCCCAGTTGCCAGTCGAGCTGGCCGGACAGGCCTTTGTTGGTGTCCTCGACATGGCTGCGGGTATCGGTGTTGATGTCGCGGTTGTGGTTGCTCGCATAGACCGGGCTCAGCGCGTTGGCGAAGGCCGGGGTCAACGACTTGCTGACGACGCCGTTGGGACCGTCGTCGTGGGACTGCATGTAGTCGGCGATCAGGGTGAAGGTGACGTCGTCATTCGGGGTGAATTCGAGTTTGCCGCGCACGCCGCGATGGTTGTAGCCGTTGACCTCCTGGCCGTTGTGCTTGTTGTCGACATTGCCGTCGTATGTGCCGAACAGGGTGCTGATCGAGCCCTTGAGCGTGTCCGGAATCAGGCTGCCGCCAATGCCGAAGCGGGTGCGGCTTTCGTTACCGCTGTAGTACGACTGGTCGATGTAACCGTGGGTCTCGTTGGTCGGCGCCTTGCTGGTGATGTTGAGCACACCGGCCGAGGCATTCTTGCCGAACAGCGTGCCTTGCGGGCCACGCAGCACTTCGACGCGTTCCAGATCCAGCAGATCAAGGGTCGATTGACCGGGACGCGCATAGACCACGCCATCGATCACCGTGGCCACCGTTGGCTCGACGCCGGGCGAGGTGGAAATCGTGCCGACGCCACGCACAAACAACGAGGTGTCCTTGTTCGACGCACCGGTACGGAAATTCAGCGACGGCACTTGCTGGACGATGCTCGCCACACCGTTGCGGTTGTCGCGCTCCAGTTGTTCGCCGTCGATCACCGAGACCGCCACCGGCACCTTTTGCAGTGACTCTTCACGGCGGGTGGCAGTGACCGTGACGGACTTGAGGGTTGGCTCCTGATCGCTGCTGTCAGCCGCCAGCGCATCGGCCAGCGGTAACGCAGCCAGCCCGGTAAAAATCCAGCCAGCGGCGCGAATCGACTGCGCCAGTTTGTGTGTCGCCCCAGGAATGTTGTGCATGGTTGCCCGCTCGAAATTGGCCCTGAACCGCTGCCGCTCTGCGACGACAGCGCCTGAATCGGTGTCTTGGGCATTCGCTCGAGCGAGTAGCAGACAATGCGCGTTGTTAGCGCTAACATCGCCAGTATCGGCAAGCTCGTCATAGAGCGTCCAATACTGAAAAATTACTTTTATATGCGTTTTGGTTTTTAAGAAGGATCGAGCCTTGAACCAGGAAAAGCCCCGCAAACGCCGTGGTGCCGGACGCGTAACCCTCAATGCGGTGGCGCGCGAGGCGGGTGTGTCGGCAATCACCGTGTCGCGCTATTTCAATCAGCCGGAAACCGTCTCGCCGGAGCGCCGCGAGCGGATCGCGGCGGTGGTGGCCGAGTTGGGTTACGTGCCGAATCTGGTGGCCGGCGGACTGGCGTCGGCGCGGGGCAAAATCGTCGGCATGGTGATTCCGAACATCTCCGGGCCGATCTTCGCCAACACCATTCAGGGCTTCAGCGACACCCTCAGCCGCCACGGTTATCAATTGCTGCTGGCGTCGAGTTACTTCAGTACCGAGCAGGAAGAAAACGCCGTGCGCGCATTTCTCGGCTGGTCGCCGGCAGCGTTGGTGCTGACCAGCCACTTCCACAGTTCGGGCACGGAAAAAATGATCGCCGAGGCAGACATTCCGGTGATCGAGACCTGGGATTACCAGCCGGATCGCGAGCCGATGCAGATCGGCTTTTCGCACTATGAAGTCGGCGTGACCGCTGCCCGTTATCTGCATGACAAAGGCTATCGCCGCATCGCCTTCGTACAGAACAGCGCTCCCGGCGACCTCAGTGCCCTCGAACGTCGCGACGGTTACGCCACCACCGTGCGCGACTTTGGGCTGGAGCCGTGGGTGTTCGCCCCCGACGCCGAGCGCGCGCCATTCGAGGCCGGCAAGCAGGCAATGGAGGCGCTGATGAACGCCGCGCCCCGCCCCGACGCGATCATCTTCGCCAACGACAACCTCGCCGCCGGCGGCCTGCTCGCCGGGCAACGCGCAGGCATCAAAATCCCCGAAGACTGCGCCGTGCTCGGCTTCGGCGATTACCCGTTCGCCGAGATGCTGTTGCCGAGCCTGAGCACGATCGAACCGCCGGCGCTGGAGATTGGCGTGCTGGCGGCGACACGGGTATTGGAAAGTCTCGGGGTGTTGCCGAGCGATGAGGTGCAGCGGTTGAACCTGCTGCAGTGCCAAATGATCGAGCGCGAGAGCACCTGACGCACATGCTTCTGCAAGAGCTGCCGCAGGCTGCGATCTTTTGATTCTGGCTTTTAAAAGCGAAAGATCGCAGCCTGCGGCAGCTCCTACAGGTTATGTCGACAATTCGCGTAACGCAGCGGCGGCCAGAAACCCGGAGCGAGAACTGTAGCGCTGATCACGCCGGACTGTTTGATCAATACGCTCCAGCAGTTGCTCGGGCAGCGTGGCATTGAAGCGTACCGACTTGCCGAAATAGGGTGTGATATCAAAGTCGACAACACCCCAGATTCCACCCGCGTAATCCGGGTTTTCGATATGCGCATCAATATCCTGAACACGAGGCAATGGCGCGCCATCAGCCACCAGCCCCTCATAGTGCAGGGCCAGAGCCTCCTGAGTGTTTTCGAAGGCTTCGGCTACCGTGGTACCTGCGGAGAAGCACCCCGGTACATCCGGGACAATCACTCCGTAGTCCGAGTCGGCATCCTTGTGCAGAACGACCGGGAATTTCATAAACGTGAATCCTTCCTCTGACGTGTCCAAAAAGAGACTTTCACTTCCAATAACGGGCTTCATTTCAACCCCGCCTGTTTCAAAATGCTGTTGATCGTCCCTTTGGGAAGATCTGTATCCGGATGCTTGATCGTCACCCGCCCCGGCTTGCGTGGATGCTTGTACTGATGGTGACTGCCCTTCACTGCAACCAGATACCAGCCATCCTCCTCGATCATCCTGATCATTTCCCGACTACGCATTTCCTTCGCCCTGTTCGACAGCAAGAGCGGGTCACTCTAGGACGTGGACAACCGATTTATACACACAATACACACTCGGATAAATATTACCTGAGTGAACAATCACCGGTTATTGGTTCGACCAACGGCAGACGCGGGCCAGCGAGAAAGGGCCTTGTCGTCCAGATACATTTGAATGCGTCACGAAATGTGTCGATCGAGAAGGGTTGGCTCGTATGGTTGTGGGCTGACTTGTCTATGCTCTAAATGACACCGAGGTGGCCCTTTCGCGGGCAAGCCCGCTCTCACAGGATTTTGGTTGTACGCAGAATCTGTGAATGACCGAGATCACTGTGGGAGCGGGCTTGCCCGCGAAGGCGTCCGATCAGGCACCGCATAACCCAAAGGCACATCCATGCACACCGCCATCATCATCTTCTTAGGCCTGGTCCTGCTCGCCCTGATGCTCTACATCGGCGAGCGCGTTGGCTTCAGCCGACAAACGCTGGCCTACAGTTTCGCCGCGCTGTGGCTGGCGTTGACGGTGATCAATGGTGCGGTGGGGGTGGTGCATGCCGGGCAGCCGCTGGGGTCGGAGATCGCGGTGGGCAGTGCGGTGTTCGGGGTGCCGATGGCGGCGATGGTGTTGTTCATGGTGCTGAGCGCCGAGTCGTGAGACGTCCCGGCGCTCAGTTGCCGATCAACGCACCAGATGCAGGAACTGCATGTGACGTTCGTACTGGTCGAGGATGTCGTTGATGATCTGCTCTTTGGTATAGCCGACCAGATCGTAGTCCTGACTGCCCTCGCTCAAGTGCACTTCAGCGCGGTAGTAGCGGCGGTTGTTGAGTTGCTTGGAACCCATGCCGCCGCGGGCGAACGACGGCGTGAAGTAGCCGCGCATCTGCACCTGATAGATGAACGGATGCTGCTCACCGTGGCCGATTTCCAGGCTGATGTTGTCGTGCGCCGGATCCGGCTGCGTGACCACGTTCAGGCCCTTCTCGACGAATACCGCCGTCACTTCTTCAATCGCCGGGCGCACCGTGGTGTCCATGAAGCGGTACACCTCGTCGCGTGAGGGGAAGTGCACCGCCTGACTCAGGCGCTGGCGCCAGCCGCCGGTGCCACGCCGCGAACCGGAGACCGGGGCCAGCGAATGCAGCTGCGCGATCTGCTTCTGCGATTCCAGATAGAACGCCTTGTGCAGGCCCCACATCATCAGCAGCAAAATCATCGAGAACGGCAACGAGGTCAGCACCACCGCCGATTTCAGCGCATCGATGCTGCCGGAGAACAGCAGTGCACTGGTCACCAGCGCGGTCATCGCGCCCCAGAACACTCGCAGCCATTTCGGCCCGTCTTCGTCCGGGTTGCCGCCCTTGGCCGACAGCGTCGAGAGCACCACGGTGCCGGAGTCGGCAGAAGTGACGAAGAACACGAAGCTGATGAACACCGTCACCGCGATGACGGTCTTGCTCCACGGGTAGGTTTCCAGCAGCAGGTAAAGGCTCATCGACGGATTGTCGAGGGCCGACATGCCCAGCGCCGACATGCCGTGATTGAGCACCTGATCGATGGCGCTGTTGCCGAAGATCGACATCCACGCCAGGGTGAAACCGAGTGGAATCAGCAGCACGCCGAAGACGAATTCACGGATGGTCCGACCACGGGAAATGCGCGCGATGAACAGGCCCACGAACGGCGACCATGCGATCCACCAGGCCCAATAGAACACCGTCCAGCCACCGAGCCAGTCGCTCGGTTTGTCGTAGGCGTAGAGGTCGAAACTCTTCATCGGCAACGCGCCGAGGTAATCGCCGAGGTTCTGGATCAGGGTGTTGAGCAGGTGCTGGGTGGGACCTGCGAACAACACGAACAGCAGCAGCGCACAGGCCAGCAGCATGTTGATGTCGGACATCACCCGCACGCCCTTGTCCACACCCGACACGGCGACGATGATCGCCGCACCCATCATCAGCGTGATCAGGCCGACCTGAATCCATTGGGTGTGGGCGATGCCGAACAGGTAGTCCAGACCGGAGTTGAGGTGCAATACGCCGAAGCCCATGTCGGCGCCCAGACCGAACACCGTGGCGATAATACCGAAGCCGTCCACCGCATAACCGATAGGGCCGTTGATGCGCTTGCCGATCAGCGGGTACAGCGCCGAACGCAAGGCCAGCGGCAGGTTATGCCGGTAAGCGAAATAGGCTAGCGCCATGCCGACGAAGGCGAACACGCCCCAGCCGTGCAGGCCCCAGTGCAGAAACAGAATCTGCATCGCCTGCCGCGCCGCATCGGCGGTGCCGGCCTCGCCTTGCGGCGGTTGGGCCAGGTGCGTCAGTGGCTCGGATACGCAAAAGAAAAACAGCGTGATGCTGATCCCGGCGGCGAACAGCATGCCGGCCCAGGACAGGTAACTGAACTCGGGTTCGTCGTGGTCGGCACCGAGTTTTATCTTGCCGTAGCCCGATAACGCGGTGACCACCACGAAGACCAGATACAGCGTCATCGCGAGCATGTAGTACCAGCCGACCGTGTTGGCCGCCCAGTTTTGCGCAGCCAGCAACCAGGCTCCTGCCTGCTCCGGCATGGCGATAACAACCAGACCAAACAGCAGAATCACCGTCGCGGCGAAGTAGAACACCGGCGGATTCATGCGCACCAGGCCGCTGGTGGGAGTAGACGATGCACTCATGAAACGTGCACCTCGAGGGGTTGAAACGTGGCTGAAATGATCGGACTCAGCAAAGGCAAGCCTCCTGTTGTGAGCGGGCAGCGAACCACCGGTTTAACTTGAATGAACGTTCAAGTTAAACATGGATAGGGTGGTAAGGACTAATCGCAGGGCCAGGCGGTAGTTTTCCTACAGTAGCCCAAGGAGGGGTATGACGCGGGTTTGAGGGGATTCGTTCAATGGAGAATTGGCTGAATGCCATCAACCTGATTCGATGCGAAAATTGTGGCGAGGGCGCTTGCTCCCGCTGGACTGCGCAGCAGTCCCAATCCGGCGTCAGTCGCAATTGGGAGTCCTGCGGCCTCCAGCGGGAGCAAGCCCCCTCGCCACAAACGAATTGGATGTTTTACTTCTGCGTCCCGTCATCATGCTGCAGATTGGCCTGGGTCAGGTTGCTCCCCGCCGGCACGCTGCGCGTCAGCCAGACATTGCCACCAATGGTCGACCCCTGACCGATGGTGATCCGCCCGAGAATCGTCGCCCCGGCGTAAATCACCACGTCATCCTCGACAATCGGATGCCGCGGATGGCCCTTCTGCAACTGCCCGTCTTCATCCGCCGGGAAGCGCTTGGCGCCCAGAGTCACGGCCTGATAAATCCGTACCCGCTCGCCGATGATCGCGGTCTCGCCGATCACCACACCCGTGCCGTGGTCGATGAAGAAGCTGCGGCCGATCTGCGCGCCCGGATGGATATCGATGCCGGTGGCCGAGTGCGCAATCTCCGCGCTGATTCGCGCCAGCAACGGCAACCCGGCGCGATACAGATGGTGCGCCAGACGATGGTGAATCACCGCCAGAATCCCCGGATAGCACAGCAGCACTTCATCAACACTGCGTGCCGCCGGGTCGCCGTGATAGGCCGCCAGCACATCGGTGTCGAGCAAACTGCGCAAACCCGGCAAGGCCAGGGCAAAATCCTGAATGATGCGGATCGCCTGAGCTTCGACGTCAGCATCGCCTTGAGCGCTGTGCCGGGCGACATAACGCAACTCCAGCCGCGCCTGCGCCAGCAAGGCATTCAACGAGGTATCGAGGGTGTGCCCGACATAGAAGTCCTCACTCTCCTCACGCAGATCCACCGGCCCCAGCCGCATCGGGAACAACGCGCCACACAGCGCCTCGAGAATCTCGGCCATCGCCGCGCGGGACGGCAACTCGCGACCACCCTGCTCGCCGCTCGCGCGGCCATTCTGGGTACGCCACTGATCCCGCGCGGTACGCAGTTGGCTGACGATGGTCTGCAATTGCCAATGGCTGGAACGCTCGCTCACGGTAAAGACTCCTCACGGGCGGCCGGACGGTCGGGCCGCGTCAACGGCGACTACTTTACGACATGCCCATGAGGGCGAATTAAGAACCGATAGTGCTGGCCTAAGCACATTTAGCTATAAGCAATTCACGGTTGCCCCGGTAAAACCGCCTGCCTATAGTCCTGTCATCTTCCTCCGCCAGTACGGGCTCATGATCAAACAACAGCTGGATCGCTTTAACCGTCTCAACCTGCTCGGCCAACCCACGCCACTGGAAAAACTCGAACGCCTGTCCGCCTGGCTGGGCCGCGATGTGTACATCAAACGCGATGACCTGACGCCGTTGGCCATGGGTGGCAACAAGCTGCGCAAACTCGAATACCTTGCCGCCGACGCCCTCGCCCAAGGCGCCGACACGCTGATCACCGCCGGCGCCCTGCAATCGAACCACGTACGCCAGACCGCCGCATTGGCGGCCAAACTCGGCCTGGGTTGCGCGGCGCTGCTGGAAAATCCGCTGGGCACCGACGACAGCAACTACACCGGCAACGGCAACCGTCTGCTGCTGGACTTGTTCGACACCAAGGTCGAGCTGGTGGACAACCTCGACAACGCCGACGAATTACTGGCCGCCCTCGCCGTGCGCCTGCGCAGCAATGGCAAGAAACCCTATCTGGTGCCGATCGGCGGCTCGAATGCCCTCGGTGCGTTGGGCTACGTGCGTGCCGGCCTGGAACTGGCCGAGCAGATCAAGGACACCGGGCTGAATTTCGCCGCCGTGGTGCTGGCCTCGGGCAGCGCCGGGACCCACAGCGGTCTGGCGCTGGCGTTGAGCGAAGCGCTGCCGCAATTGCCGGTGATCGGCGTGACGGTCTCGCGCAGCGAAGAAGATCAGCGACCGAAAGTGCAGGGTCTGGCCGAGCGCACGGCGGACCTGCTGGGCGTAAAATTGCCCGTGAACTTCAAGGTCGAGTTGTGGGACGAATACTTCGGCCCGCGTTACGGCGAGCCAAATGCCGGGACACTCGCGGCGGTGAAACTGTTGGCCAGTCAGGACGCGGTGCTGCTCGACCCGGTGTACACCGGCAAGGCCATGGCCGGATTGCTCGACGGGATCGGCCGCCAGCGTTTCAACGAGGGTCCGATCATCTTCCTGCACACGGGTGGGGCGCCGGCGTTGTTTGCCTACAAGGACGCTTTGAGCGGTTGAAGCGCCTTTGTGGCGAGGGAGCTTGCTCCCGCCGGGGTGCGCAGCGCCCCCAAACCTGCTTCCGCGTTTTTCAGTTAAACACTGGCGGCAGGTATTGCGACTGCTGCGCAGTCGGGCGGGAGCAAGCTCCCTCGCCACATGTGAATGCCACATATTCCATATAAGAATATCAAATTAGATATTAAGTATTTTCAAGTCTAAAGGAGACATCTTATAGTCTCGCCGCAGGCGAATTTCGGGCAAGACGCATAAGCTGCTTTAAGGCAGGATAGCGCTGTCGTCCAACTCCCGGATTCGCCAACTTTCCTTAAGCGTCTTCCATAAGAAAACACAGGGGCTTGTCATGAATTTTTCCGCACTACGTCGCAATCTGCTGGTAGGTTCGCTGGGCCTTGCACTGAGCGCCGGCCTGATCGGTCAGGCAACCGCCGGTGAGCAGTTGCAACAGATCAAGGACAAAGGCGTCATCAACGTCGGCCTGGAAGGCACTTACCCACCGTTCAGCTTCGTTGACGCCGACGGCAAGCTGTCCGGTTTCGAAGTCGAACTCTCCGAAGCCCTGGCGCAGAAACTCGGCGTCAAAGCCAAGATTCAGCCGACCAAGTGGGACGGTATCCTCGCTGCACTGGAATCCAAACGTCTTGACGTCGTGGTCAATCAGGTGACCATCTCCGACGAGCGCAAGAAGAAGTATGACTTCTCCGAGCCGTACACCGTTTCCGGGATTCAGGCGCTGGTGCTGAAGGACAAGGAAGCCAAGTTGAACATCAAGACTGCCGCCGATCTGTCCGGCAAGAAAGTCGGTGTCGGCCTGGGCACCAACTACGAGCAATGGGTCCGCGCCAACGTGCCGGGCGCTGACGTACGTACCTACGACGATGATCCGACCAAGTTCGCCGACCTGAACAACGGACGCACTGACGCCATCCTGATCGACCGTCTGGCTGCACTGGAATACGCCAAGAAAGCCCCGAAAACCGTGGCTGCCGGTGAAGCGTTCTCCCGTCAGGAATCCGGTATCGCCCTGCGCAAAGGCGAGCCTGAGCTGCTGGCGGCGGTGAACAAGGCGCTCGACGAGCTGCGCGCCGACGGTACCCTTGAGAAGCTGTCGAAGAAATACTTCAACGCTGACGTCACCAAATAATGGAAGAAGCTTTCCAACTCGCACTGGACTCCGCGCCCTTTCTGCTCAAGGGCGCGTATTACACGGTCATCCTCAGCCTGGGCGGCATGTTCTTCGGCTTGCTGCTGGGCTTCGGCCTGGCCTTGATGCGCCTGTCGCGCTTCAAACTGGTGAGCTGGATTGCCCGCATCTATGTGTCGTTCTTTCGCGGCACGCCGTTGCTGGTGCAACTGTTCGTGATCTATTACGGCTTGCCGCAATTGGGTCTGGAACTGGATCCGCTGCCGGCGGCGCTGATCGGCTTCTCGCTGAACATGGCCGCCTACGCCTGTGAAATCCTGCGTGCGGCGATCGGTTCGATCGAGCGCGGCCAGTGGGAAGCCGCTGCGAGCATCGGCATGACCCGTGCGCAGACTCTGCGCCGGGCCATCCTGCCGCAAGCCATGCGCACGGCGCTGCCGCCGCTGGGCAACAGCTTCATTTCGCTGGTCAAGGACACGGCACTGGCCGCCACCATTCAGGTGCCGGAACTGTTCCGCCAGGCGCAACTGATTACTGCCCGGACTTTTGAAGTCTTCACCATGTATCTTGCCGCCGCGCTGATCTACTGGATTCTGGCCACGGTGCTGTCGCACCTGCAGAACAAGTTGGAAGAGCGGGCCAATCGGCACGACCAGGAGTCCTGACCCCATGATTGTCGTGGAAAAACTGACCAAGCAGTTCAAGGGTCAAGAGGTGCTCAAAGGCATCGATCTTGAGGTGAAGGAAGGTGAGGTCGTGGCCATCATCGGCCCCAGCGGTTCGGGCAAGACCACGTTCCTGCGCTGCCTGAATTTCCTTGAACAACCCACCAGCGGCCGGATCAAGGTCGGCGATATCGAGATCGATACCAGCCGCCCGCTGAGCCAGCAACAGAGCCTGGTGCGCAACCTGCGTCAGCACGTGGGCTTCGTGTTCCAGAACTTCAACCTGTTCCCCCACCGCACGGCGCTGGAAAACGTCATCGAAGGGCCGATCGTGGTCAAGAAGATGCCGCGCGAGCAAGCCGTTGCCCTGGGCATGAAGCTGCTGGCCAAGGTCGGTCTGGCCGGCAAGGAAGATGCTTATCCGCGTCGTCTGTCCGGCGGTCAGCAGCAGCGCGTGGCGATTGCCCGGGCGCTGGCGATGGAGCCGGAAGTGATCCTGTTCGACGAGCCGACCTCGGCCCTCGACCCGGAGCTGGTGGGCGAGGTGCTGGCGACCATTCGCGGTCTCGCTGAAGAAAAACGCACCATGGTCATCGTCACCCACGAAATGGGTTTTGCCCGCGACGTGGCCAACCGTGTGGTGTTTTTCGACAAGGGCGTGATCGTCGAACAAGGCGAAGCCAAGGCGTTGTTTGCCAATCCGAAAGAAGAACGCACCCAACAGTTTCTCAGCAAGTTCCTGAATCACGCCTGAGAACATTATTGTTTTGAATCATTAACTTCCACGGATGGAAGTTATACTTCCCCCCCCGCCTGAAAAATATTTGAATCCCTCCAGTTTAAAAACCTGTCAAAACAATACATTTATCCTCTGCAACAGATAAAAATAATCTGCTGCGCGCTATTGCGCCTGTAAAACCACTTAAACCGGTCTGCACAGAAACCGCAGAAACTCCGGAAGAATCGTAGTTCCATTCGCCGTAACCGCTAGGCAGCATGCCTGATCAGCGTAGGAAGCTTCTGATTAATCCGTAATTCATGGATTAACTAACGTGCTCTATTGACACTCTTTCCCGCACGCTCTTATCTAGTCGGCAACCGGCACCCAGTAGTTGAATAAATCCGTACTCAGCCCGAACAAAAGTTCACGGTTGCATTACCGATTCATCACGCCTTTTGTTTTTTCAAGACATGGAATTCGCCGCAAGACTTCAAGGAGAGAACCTGATGACCCGCACTTCGCATATTGCCGAACTGGCAGCGCCGAACCTCGCATCCGCACACAACAACGCGATCAACCTGGCGGCTGCCGCGCATTTGCTGATTGATGTGCTGCCCTATTCCGGCATGGACGCCGGTGATCTGATCGAACTGTTCTGGAACAACTGCTACGTTGCATCGCGGGTCTTGACCAGCGAAGACGTTGGCGCCTCGATCAGCCTGCGGGTACCGGAGAGTTTTATCGCCAGTGGCACCGCACGGATTCACTATCGGGTGATGCAGATCGGCCAGGGGCCGGCGCTGTCGGCGGCAACCCGGGTGCAGGTCAAGCTCGACTGCCCCGGCGGCCAGCCTTCGCCGCTCTGCGGTGACGAGAATCAGCAACTGGCGCCCGTCTCGCTGCCCGACACCATTCGGCGCCAGGGCGTGAATCCCTATCAGATCAAACGCGGTGTACCACTGACCATCGAACCCTACCTGAACATGGCCGAGGACGACGCCATTACCTTGCGCTGGGGCGACGTGCGCATGGACCTGGCCCGGATCACCGCAGCCGATGTCGGCCTACCGATTCAGGTCTGGGTACCACCGGCGGTGATCGTCGAAGGCGGTGAGGATCTGCGTCTGGACGTGACCTACTGCATCATCGACTGGGTGGGCAACAACTCACGCTGGGCACCGCCACGGACGCTGAAGATCGGCTGTGTGAATCCTTATCTGAAGGTGCCGCTGCGCCAGGATCTGAAGGCCGCTGAATCGCGCAAAGAAGAAAGCTGAACTCTGTGGCGAGGGAGCTCGCTCCCGCTGGGGTGCGAAGCGCCCCCAGAACCTGCAGAACGCGTTCTTTCAATTGAAACGTGGAGATCAGGTTTCGCGACTGCTGCGCAGTCGAACGGGACGGTGCGACGATTCGACGAGCTCCTTGCCACAGACTCCCGTCACCGAAACAAAGTTGTTAACCAACCCGACCACCACCCCTTCTATACATATTCCTAAAAGTTAGTTTATTTAATATTTATACACGCTTAGGGTATATGAACCGGACCACCGGACATTCTTTCGTTCGCCGCACTTTTGCGGCGTTTTTCATGAGATGTGAGGTAGGTAGTATGGTCCGGAACACAATCACCCCAGTGCAGATCGCCAGGGCATTGCGTGCAGCCAAGGAGCGGCACTGATGTCCAGTCTGGCCGATGCAAACGTCCAGTCGGATCTGGACATCGCCCCGTTGTTGTTGCCCGCGCAGGTCTTGCGCAACGACGCCCAAGCCATCAAGGCTGCCCACGAACTGGCGCAAGTTGCCCGCGTGCAGGCCGCCAAACGTGATCGTCAGCGCAAGCTGCCGTGGTCGGAAATCGAACAGTTCACCCGCAGCGGTCTGGGCAGCATTGCCATCCCGCGTGAGTACGGCGGCCCGCAGGTTTCGTTTGTCACGTTGGCCGAAGTGTTCGCGATCATTTCCGCAGCCGACCCGGCACTGGGACAGATCCCGCAGAACCAGTTCGGCATTATCAATCTGGTGCTTGGCAGCGCCACTGAAGAACAGAAAAAGCAGCTGTTCCAGAGCGTTCTGGAAGGCTGGCGCATCGGCAATGCCGGCCCTGAGCGCGGCACCAAAAATACTCTTGAATTGAAAGCGCGTATCACCGCCGATGGTGATGATTACGTGATCAACGGCCAGAAGTTCTACTCCACCGGCGCGCTGTTCGCGCACTGGGTGGCGGTCAAGGCGCTCAATGACGACGGCAGGCAAGTGCTGGCCTTCGTCCGCCGTGGCACGCCGGGCCTGCGCATCGTCGATGACTGGTCGGGCTTCGGGCAGCGCACCACCGCCAGCGGCACGATTTTGCTGAACAACGTGCGGGTCGAGTCGAGCCTCGTCGTCGATAACTGGAAGATCAACGAAAAGCCCAATACCCAAGGCGCGGTGTCGCAATTGATTCAAGCGGCCATCGACGCCGGCATCGCCCGTGGCGCCATTGACGACGCCATCGAATTCGTTAAAACCCGCGCGCGGCCATGGATCGACGCCAAGGTCGAACGCGCCAGCGATGACCTCTACGTGATCGCCGACATCGGCAAACTGAAAATCGAACTGCACGCCGCCGAAGCTTTGCTGCGCAAGGCCGGGCAAGTGCTGGATCAGGTGCACGCCGCGCCGCTGACCGCCGAATCCGCCGCCCGCGCCTCGATTGCCGTGGCCGAAGCGAAAGTGCTGACAACCGAGATTTCCTTGCTCGCCAGCGAGAAGCTTTTCGAACTGGCCGGCAGCCGCGCGACCCTCGCCGAATTCAACCTCGACCGCCACTGGCGCAACGCCCGGGTGCACACCCTGCACGACCCGGTGCGCTGGAAATATCACGCGGTCGGCGCCTATCGCCTGAACGGTACTTTGCCGGCCCGCCATTCCTGGATCTGACGACCGCACACTTTCTCAAAGGCATTGGAGAGAACCATGACTTTTTCCCATCCCGTCGCGGTCATCACCAGCGATGAGCAAGCCCTGATCGTCGCCAGCGACCTGGCCGAAGATTTCAAACGCGACAGTGCCGTGCGCGACCGTGAACGCCGCCTGCCACTGCCGGAACTCGACGTGTTTTCCCGCTCCGGCCTGTGGGGCATCAGCGTGCCCAAGGAGTATGGCGGCGCCGGCGTGTCCAACGTGACCCTGGCCAAAGTCATCGCCCTGATCGCTCAGGCCGACGGCTCCCTCGGGCAGATTCCGCAGAACCATTTCTACGCCCTCGAAGTGTTGCGGGTTAACGGCAGCCACGAGCAGAAACAACGCCTGTACGCCGAAGTGCTGGCCGGCCAGCGCTTCGGCAACGCCTTGGCGGAACTGGGTACCAAAACCGCCCACGACCGCGTCACCCGCCTCAAGCGTGACGGCGACGGCTATCGCATCAACGGTCGCAAGTTCTACGCGACCGGCGCGATCTACGCCCAGCGCATCCCGACCTCGGTGGTGGATGAAAACGGCGTGCAGCAACTGGCGTTCGTCCCGCGTGACAGTAAGGGCCTGACGGTGATCGACGACTGGAGCGGCTTCGGCCAGCGCACCACCGGCAGCGGTTCGGTGGTGTTCGAAGACGTGTATGTCGCTGCCGAAGACGTGATCCCGTTCCAGAGCGCCTTCGAGCGTCCGACCACGGTCGGCCCGCTGGCGCAGATTCTTCACGCCGCCATCGACACCGGCATTGCCCGCGCTGCTTACGAAGACGCCCTGCACTTCGTGCGCAGCAAGACCCGGCCATGGATCGACTCCGGCAACGACAAGGCCACCGAAGACCCGCTGACCCTGAAGAGTTTCGGCCACTTGAGCATCCGTCTGCACGCCACCGAAGCGCTGCTTGAGCGCTCTGGCGAATTCCTCGACAAGGCCCAGGCCGAGACCAACGCCGAAACCGTCGCTGCCGCCTCGATTGCGGTCGCCGAAGCACGGGCGATCAGCACGGAAATTTCGCTCGCCGCCGGCAGCACCTTGTTCGAACTGGCCGGCAGTCAGGCGACCCTGATCGAGCATGGCCTCGACCGTCACTGGCGCAACGCCCGGGTGCACACTCTGCATGACCCGGTGCGCTGGAAGTATCACGCGGTGGGCAACTACTACCTCAACGATGAAAACCCTCCGCTGCGAGGGACGATCTGATGAGCGCCGCGAAGAAAAAGATCCTGCTCAACGCGTTCAACATGAACTGCATCGGCCACATCAACCATGGCCTGTGGACGCATCCGCGCGACACTTCGACGCGCTACAACACCCTCGAATACTGGACCGAACTGGCGCAGTTGCTGGAGCGCGGGCTGTTCGACGGGCTGTTCATCGCCGACATCGTCGGCGTGTACGACGTCTATCAGAATTCGGTGAACGTCACGCTCAAAGAGTCGATCCAGCTGCCGGTCAACGACCCGCTGCTGCTGGTCTCGGCCATGGCTGCGGTGACAAAAAACCTTGGTTTCGGCCTGACCGCCAATCTCACTTACGAGCCGCCGTATCTGTTCGCCCGCCGCATGTCGTCGCTCGATCACCTGAGCCGCGGTCGGGTCGGCTGGAATATCGTCACCGGTTACCTGGACAGCGCCGCCAAGGCCATGGGCCTGCGCGAACAGGTCGAGCATGACCGTCGCTACGATCAGGCCGACGAGTACCTTGAAGTGCTCTACAAACTCTGGGAAGGCAGTTGGGAAAACGGCGCGGTGCTCAATGACCGCGAGCAACGCATCTACGCGCAGCCGGAGAAAGTGCACAAGGTCGAACACCACGGCGAGTTCTATCAGGTCGAGGGATATCACCTCTGCGAGCCGTCGCCGCAGCGCACGCCGGTGCTGTTTCAGGCCGGCAGTTCCGATCGCGGTTTGCTGTTCGCCGGACGCCACGCCGAATGCGTGTTCATCAGCGGCCAGAACAAACCGTCGACCAAGGTGCAGGTGGACAAGGTCCGCGCCAGCGCGGTCGAGGCCGGGCGCAATCCCGAGGATATCAAGGTGTTCATGGGCCTCAACGTGATCGTAGGTGCCACCGAAGAAGCCGCGTGGGCCAAGCACGCCGAGTACCTGAGCTATGCCAGCGCCGAGGCCGGCGTCGCGCATTTCTCGGCGTCCACCGGAATCGATTTTTCCCAATACGAAATCGACGAACCGATCCAGTACGTCAAGAGCAATGCCATCCAGTCCGCGACCAAGAACCTGCAGAACAACGACTGGACCCGACGCAAATTGCTCGATCAGCACGCCCTCGGTGGCCGCTACATCACCGTGGTCGGCTCGCCTGAGCAAGTGGCGGATGAACTGGAATCGTGGATCGCTGAAACGGGACTCGACGGCTTCAACCTGACGCGCATCGTGACCCCGGAAAGCTATGTCGATTTCATTGAGCTGGTGATTCCGGAGCTGCAACGGCGTGGGTCGTACAAGACTGCGTATGACAGCGGCAGTTTGCGCGAGAAGTTGTTCCACGGTGAAGCGCATTTGCCTGAGCAACACACCGGCTCTTCATACCGACATTAAAAACTTCGCGAGCAGGCTCACTCCTACAGGGGAACGCATTCCAAATGTAGGAGTGAGCCCGCTCGCGATGAGGCCCGACCAGACACCACAAAATTCATGCACTGACTGGAAAAACCACCATGACCAAGAAACGTCTCTCCCACCCAGTCAAAGCACTGGCCCTGGCCTTCGGCCTGTTCAGCTCAGCGGTGTTCGCCGCTGATGCACCACTGAAAATCGGCACCACCGCCGCCTTCGCCATTCCCCTGGAAGCTGCCGTAGAAGAGGCCTCCAAACAAGGCCTGAAAGTCGAACTGGTGGAGTTCACCGACTGGATCGCGCCGAACGTCAGCCTCGCCGCCGGCGACATCGACGTGAACTACTTTCAGCACATCCCGTTCCTCGAAAACGCCAAGGCCGCTTCCGGTTTTGACCTGGTGCCGTTCGCCCCGGGCATCATCAACAACGTCGGCCTCTATTCGAAAAAATACAAAAGCTTCGACGAGTTGCCAGAAGGCGCCAGCGTCGCCATCGCCAATGACCCGATCAACAGCGGTCGCGGTCTGCAACTGTTGGCCAAGGCCGGCCTGATTACCCTGAAACCGGGGGTCGGCTACAAGGCCACCGAAGACGACATCGTCGCCAACCCGAAGAAGATCAAGATCCTCCAAGTCGAAGCCGTGCAACTGGTGCGCGCCTATGACGACGCCGATCTGGTCCAGGGCTACCCGGCCTACATTCGTCTGGCGAAGACCTTCGACGCCGGCTCGGCGCTGCTGTTCGACGGCCTCGACCACAAGGAATACGTGATCCAGTTCGTGATCCAGCCAAAGAGCAAGGACGATCCGCGCCTGATCAAATTCGTCGACATCTACCAGCACTCGCCGGCCGTTCGCGCCGCCCTGGATAAAGCCCACGGCAAGCTGTATCAGGCCGGCTGGGAAAGCTGAACATGACGGCCGCGATCCAACGGCGACTGGAGATTCCAGAGCCCAAAAATGCTAAAAAAACCGAACTGCATCCCGAGCTGAATCGCGCCCACGTGCGCTTCATCGGCCTGGGTAAAACCTACGAGGGTCGGCAAGGCCCGGTCGCGGCCCTGCAAGGCATCGACCTGGCGATCCAGCGCGGCGAGGTGTTCGGCATCATCGGTCGCAGCGGCGCCGGCAAGTCGTCGCTGATCCGCACCATCAATCGTCTGGAACAACCCACTGCAGGGCGGGTGCTGATCGATCAGGTCGATATCGGCGAGTTCGATGAAGACCGTCTGGTGGCCTTGCGCCGAAGGATCGGCATGATCTTCCAGCACTTCAACCTGATGTCGGCCAAGACCGTGTGGCAGAACGTCGAACTGCCATTGAAGGTGGCTGGCGTGCCGAAGGCAAAACGCGAGCAGAAAGTCCGCGAACTGCTCGAACTGGTCGGCCTGCAAGCCAAGCACACGGCCTACCCGGCGCAGCTTTCCGGCGGGCAGAAGCAGCGCGTCGGCATCGCACGCGCATTGGTGCATGACCCGGACATTCTGCTCTGCGACGAGGCCACTTCGGCGCTCGATCCGGAGACCACCCAATCGATCCTCGGCCTGCTGCGCGAGATCAACCAGCGCCTGGGCCTGACCATTGTGCTGATCACTCACGAAATGGCGGTGATCCGCGAAATCTGCGACCGCGTGGTGGTCCTGGAACACGGGCGGATCGTCGAGCAAGGCCCGGTCTGGGAGGTGTTCGGCAATCCGCAGCACGAGGTCAGCCAGACCTTGCTCGCGCCGCTGCAACACGCCTTGCCGGCAGAGCTGCAGAATCGCCTGCATGCCCAGCCACCCTACTCCGAGGCAGCGGTGATGCTGCGTTTGCAGTTCACTGGCAGTGCCGGCGACGAGCCGGATCTGGCGGCGCTGTTCGCCGCCCTCGGTGGTCGGGTGAAGTTGCTGCAGGGCGGCGTCGAACGGATTCAGGGCCACGCGCTGGGACAACTGTTGTTGGCGGTCAGCGGCTCATCCTTGAGCGCCGAACAATTGCGCGAGCGCGCCGGGCAGTGGGCGCAACGGGTGGAGGTAGCGGGTTATGTGGTTTGATCGTTTGCTGCAGGGATTCATCGACACCTTCCTGATGGTCGGCGTGTCGTCGCTGATCGCGTTGCTGGTGGGGATCCCGATGGCGGTGATTCTGGTCACCAGCGACAAGGGCGGGATCTATCAGGCGCCGCTGCTCAACCGCGCGTTGGGCGCGTTCGTCAACCTGTTCCGCTCGATCCCGTTTCTGATTCTGATGGTCGCGCTGATTCCGTTCACCCGGCTGATTGTCGGCACCACCTACGGTGTGTGGGCGGCGGTGGTGCCGCTGACCATCGCCGCGACGCCGTTCTTTGCGCGGATTGCCGAAGTGAGTCTGCGTGAGGTCGATCACGGCTTGATCGAGGCGGCGCAAGCCATGGGCTGCCGGCGCTGGCACATCGTCTGGCATGTGCTGTTGCCTGAAGCGCTGCCGGGGATCGTCGGCGGGTTCACGATTACGCTGGTGACGATGATCAACTCGTCGGCCATGGCCGGGGCGATTGGTGCCGGCGGTTTGGGCGATATCGCTTACCGCTACGGTTATCAGCGTTTCGACAGCCAGATCATGCTGACGGTGATTGTGTTGCTGGTGGCGTTGGTAGCGGTGATTCAGTTGGGCGGGGATCGTCTGGCGCGGGGCCTGAACAAGCGTTAAGGCATGCCGCGCCTCTGAAACCGCTATCGCGAGCAGGCTCACTCCTACATGGGATCGCATTTCAAATGTAGGAGTGAGCCTGCTCGCGATGGGCTGCGCAGCGGCCCCGCTGGTTGGCGTATATTCGACACACACCAACTGCCGCGCAGCACCTGACCATGAAGCAAACGCCCACCGATCTGGAACAGATCACCGCCACCACCCTCGGCCACTACAACTCGGTGGCCGAAGACTTCCGCGAAGGCACCCGCGACCACGATGTCAGTCAGAACATCGACGCCTTGCTTCGCCACATCCAGGGTCAGGCGCCGTTCACTCTTCTCGATTTCGGCTGCGGCCCGGGGCGTGACTTGCAGACGTTCACCCGCATGGGCCACGTCGCGGTCGGCCTCGATGGCACGCCGGAATTTGCGCGCATGGCCCGCGAGGACAGTGGTTGCGTGGTCTGGCAGCAGGACTTTCTGAAACTCGACCTGCCGGCTGAGCGCTTCGACGGCATCTTCGCCAATGCGGTGCTGTTTCATGTGCCGTCGCAGGAGTTGCCGCGAGTGCTCAAGCAGTTGCATGGCACGCTAAAACCGGGCGGGGTGTTGTTCAGCTCCAATCCGCGCGGGGATAACCGTGAGGGCTGGAACGGGCCGAGGTATGGCGCGTATCACGATCTTGAAGCGTGGCGCGGGTTGTTGACGGCGGCGGGGTTTGTCGAGCTTGAGCACTACTACCGGCCGGCAGGCTTGCCGCGCGAGCAGCAGCCTTGGGTGGCCAGCGTCTGGCGGCGGGTGGGTTGAAGATCAAAAGATCGCAGCCTTCGGCAGCTCCTACAGGGGATTATCTGTAGGAGCTGCCGCAGGCTGCGATCTTTTGCTTTTGCCTTAAGCGGCCTCTTTCTGCGGCTCGCGAATCTTGTACCAGGCCACATACAGCGCCGGCAGAAACAGCAGGGTCAGCAACGTCGCCACCACGATCCCGCCAATCATCGCGTAGGCCATCGGCCCCCAGAACACTTCGCGGGCGATCGGGATCATGCCCATGCTCGCCGCCGCCGCGGTCAGCAGGATCGGCCGGCGACGGTGCTCGGTCGCTTCCACCACCGCATCCCACGGCGCATAGCCCTTCTGCTCGAACTCATCGATCTGCGTCACCAGAATCACCGAGTTGCGGATGATGATGCCGATCAGCGCCAGGATCCCGAGAATCGCCACGAAGCCCATCGGTGTCCCGGTCGGCACCAGCGCCAGCACCACGCCGATCAGCCCGAGTGGCGCGACGCTCGCCACCAGGAACATCTTCTGCACGCTGTGCAGCTGGATCATCAGGAAGGTCGCCATCAAAAACAGCATCAACGGCAGCACCTTGGCAATCGGTCCCTGGGCCTTGCCGCTTTCCTCGACCGTACCGCCGGTGGCGACTTTGTAGCCGACCGGCAGTTTTTCAGCGAAGGCATCGATTGACGGCTTGAGCAGTTTCACCAGGTCGGTCGGCTGGATCTCGTCGCGCACCGAGGCCTTGATGGTGATGGTCGGCAAACGGTCGCGACGCCACACCAGCGGCTGCTCCAGCTCATACCGCACAGTGGCGAAGGCCAGCAGCGGAATCGAGGTGCCGTTGGGTGTGACGATCTGCAGGTTCTGCAAAGTTTCCGGGGTGCCGCGCTCGGAATCCACCGCCCGGCCAACAACGTTGATCAGGTAGATATCGTCATCGACCTGGGTCAATGGCGAGCCGCTGACGATGCTGTTCATCAGCTTCGCCACGTCTTCCGACGACAGCCCGAGCTGACGCGCCTTGTCCTGGGCGATGTCGATGCGCAGGACTTTGCCCGGCTCGTTCCAGTCGTAAATGATCTCGCCGATGTGCTCGTTCTTGTCCAGCTCGGTCGCCAGGTCGATGGCGTGCTTGCGCACCTGATCGATGTCCTTGCCGCTGACCCGGTACTGGATCGGCCGCCCCACTGGCGGGCCCATTTCCAGCGCCTGGACGTAACTGCCGATGCCGACGAAGTCCTTGTGCAGACGCTCGCGCAAGCGTTGGCTGAGGGCTTCGCGGGCCTCGAAGTCTTTGCTGACGATCACCAGTTGCGCGTAGTAAGGGTTCTGTAATTGCTGGTCGAGCGGCAGGTAGAAACGGATTGCGCCCTGACCGATGTAAGTGCTCCAGCGCACGATGTCCGGGTCGCCCTTGAGCGTGGCTTCGAGCTTGTCCACAGCCTTGCGGGTTTCGTCGATCGAGGCGTTTTGCGGCAGGTTCAGATCGACGAGGATTTCCGGGCGGTCGGAGGACGGGAAGAACTGGTTCTGCACAAAGCGCATGCAGAACACCGCCAGCACGAAGCACAACACGGTGATGCCGATCGCCCACCAGCGGTTGCGCATCGACCACAGCAAACCGTGGTTGAACGCACGGCCAATGCGCCCCGGCTCACCTTCGTGGGGTTTCACATTGGTGCTGAGGATGTGCACGCCAATCACCGGTGCGAACAGCACCGCGACGATCCACGACACCAGCATCGCCACCGCGATCACCGCAAACAGGGTGAAGGTGTACTCACCGGCGGAGCTGGCGTTGAGGCCGATCGGCACGAAACCGGCGACCGTCACCAGCGTACCGGTGAGCATCGGGAATGCCGTCGAGGTGTAGGCGAACGTCGCCGCCTGCTCCTTGGTCTCGCCCATTTCGAGGCGCGTGACCATCATCTCCACGGTGATCATCGCGTCATCCACCAGCAGGCCGAGGGCGATGATCAGTGCGCCGAGAGAAATCCGCTGCATGGTGATGCCGCTGTATTCCATGAACACGAAGACCATCGCCAGCACCAGCGGAATCGAGCACGCCACCACCAGTCCGGCGCGCACGCCAAGACTGATGAAGCTGACCACCAGCACGATGATCACCGCTTCGAACAGCGCGCTGGTGAAGCCGCCGACGGCCTCTTCCACGACCACCGCCTGATCGGACACGGTGTGTACGCCGACACCCACGGGCAAGTCGGCCGTCAGTTGGTCGATGCGCGCGTGCAGCGCTTTACCGAACTCCTGCACGTTGCCGCCCTTCTGCATGGCGATCGCCAGGCCGATGGCCGGTTTGCCGTCGAAGCGGAATTCCGGGGTGGCCGGGTCGACGTAACCACGGCTGATGTCGGCGACGTCGGCCAGCCGGTAGAAACGGTCGTTGAGCTTGAGATTGACCTCGGCCAGATCCTTCTCCGAAGCGAACTGCCCCGAAGTGCGCACGGAAATCCGCTCCGGCCCGGCCTCGATCACCCCCGCCGGGGTCACCGCGTTCTGTGATTGCAGGCTCTGCACCACCTGGCGCTGATCGATGCCCAGCGCCGCGAGTTTGCGGGTGGAGAAGTTCAGGTAGATCACTTCGTCCTGCTGGCCGATCATTTCGATCTTGCCCAACCCCGGAACGTTGCGGATCTCGGCGCGGGCCTGCTCCACGTAGTCGCGCAACTGGCGCATGGTCAGGCCGTCGGCGGTAAAGGCGTAGACCGAGCCGTACACATCGCCGAACTCATCGTTGAACCCGGGGCCCTGAATCCCTTGGGGAAACTGCCCGCGAATGTCATCGATCTTCTTGCGCACCTGGTACCAGATTTCCGGAATGTCCTTGGCGCTGGTGGTGTCGCGCAGGTACACGTAGACCGTCGATTCGCCGGGCCGCGTATAGCTTTTCACGTAGTCGAGAGAATCGAGCTCCTCGAGTTTTTTCTCGATGCGGTCGGTAACCTGCTTGAGGGTTTCCTCCTGGGTCGCACCCGGCCATTTGGTCTGGATGACCATGGTCTTGATGGTGAACGAGGGGTCTTCTTCGCGCCCCAGATTGAAGTAGGAAAACACTCCCATCAGCAGCGCGACGAACATCAGGTACCAGACGAACGACTGATGCTTGAGGGCCCATTCGGAGAGATTGAAAGAGCCTTTCATTGACTGTCCTCGTCGAGTTTCACGGCTTGTCCGGGTTTGAGACTGTTGACGCCTGCGCTGACCACCTGCTCACCACTCTTGACCCCTCCGGCGAGCACCACGGTGCTGTCGGTGCGGCTGGTGACGCTGACATCGCGCGGTGACACGGTTTTGCTCTGGGTGTCGATGACCCAGATGCGGGTCTTGCCGTCGACTTCCTGCAACGCCGTGGCGGGCAGTTCGATGCGTGGTTTGATCGCCGAGCTGAGGGTCACGCTGATCGCCGTACCGAGACGAAACCCGGTGGGTGTTTCGCTCAGGGTCAGGCGGGCGCGACGGGTACGCGTGGCACTCTGCGCCTGGGGTTCGATTTCACGAATGATCGCCGTGGTGTGAATGCTCGGGTCGAGCTGCGCGGCCACCAGAAACACCACGTCGGACGGGATCTGATCGACCAGCGTGTCCGGCAGGTCGATCACCGCTTCCTTGATGTCCGGTTGCGCCAGGGTCACCACTTGCTGGCCGGCGGTCACCACCTGGCCGGCCTCGGCATTCCATGCGGTGACCACGGCTTTGTGGTCGGCACGCAATTCGGTGTAGCCGAGTTGATCCTGGCTCTGATTGACCGCCGCGCGCGCCTGATCGAGCGAAGCCTGGGTGGTTTTCAGGTCGGTGGTGGCGATGTCCAGTTGTGCCTGGGCACCCACTCCGCGATCAAACAGTGCCTGCTGCCGCCGGGCGTTGGCCTGGGCGTTGATCAGTTGCGCCTGGACCTTGGCCAGATCGCCCTGGGCCGAACGTAACTGGTTCTGCTGATCGCTCGGATCGAGGGTGGCGAGCAGCGTGCCCTTGTCGACCTCCGCGCCAACATCGACGTTGCGACTGGCGATACGGCCGCCGACGCGAAACCCGGTATTGCTCTCGTAACGCGCCTGAATGCTCCCGGCAAAACGCCCGAGGGTTTCCTCGTTCAGCGCCTGCACCTTGATCGACAATACCGGTCGCACCGGCTCCGGCGGTGGCTCGCTTTTCGAGCAGGCGGCCAGCAACACGCCGATGGACAACAGCCCCAGACGCTTCATGGCTGCGCTCCCGGTTGCAGATCCTTGTAGGTGTTTTCTGCCACCTCGACTTTTATCCCCGGGTGCAGCAGTTGCCCACCGGCCACGATCACCTTCTCGCCGCCGGTGAGTCCTTCACTGATGATCACGTTGCCGGTCAGGTAGCGACCGACCGTGACGTTGTGCAGTTGCGCCTCGCCCTTGTCATCGACGATCCACACGGCGGGGTCGCTGATGTTTTTGGTCAGCGCCGACCACGGCAGTTCCACTGCCGACTTGCCCGAGCCTTTGGCACTGGCACTGACCACCGAGCCCAGCTGCATGCCCTGCGGCAGGCTGTCGAGAGTGACCTTGACCTGCACCGTGCCGGACTGCGCCGACACCGCCGGGGTGATTTCGCGCACGGTGCCGGTGGTCTTGATGTTGGGGTTGTCGAGCAGGCTGACCACAATCGAGCGATCGGCAGGCCGTTCCGAGAGCAGCGATTCGTAGACGTTGAACACCGCATCGCGCTCGCCATCGCGGGCCAGTTTGAAAATCGGCGCGGTCGCCTGGACCACCTGGCCGACTTCAGCCTGGCGCTCGGTAATGATGCCGGGAGCATCAGCAATCAGCGCGGTGTAACTGAGTTGATCCTTGGCATTGGCCAGTTGCGCCTGCGCTGCGCTCAGGGCGCTCTGGCTGCTGCGCAAGGCGGCTTGGGCGGAGTCGAATTCACTCTGGCTGGTGTAACCCTTGGGCAACAGTTTCTGCTGCCGCACGAACGCCGCGGCGCTCTGTTTGACTCGCGCCTGCTCGGCGACCACCTGCGCCTGGGCGGAATCGACATTGGTCTGCAAATCCTTGGGATCGAGTTTGGCCAGTACCTGCTTGGCGCTCACCCGGTCGCCGACATCGACCATGCGCTGGATGATCTTGCCGCCGACACGGAACGACAGTTCGGTCTGCACCCGGGCCTGAACGTCACCGGTGAGGGTCACGGCAGCGGCGTAATCGGCCGGTTTGACCTCCTGCACGAAGACTCGTGGCAGGTACTCCGCCGGGGCCTCTTTCTTGCCGCAAGCGGTCAGCGCCGTGAGCAGGCTCAGCACGACAACTGTTTTCAATCCGGGACTCGCCATGCAGACTCCTTCCTGTGTACGAACGTGCAAGTGACGATACGACTGTGAGCTTAGAACAGGGTTCAACCTTCGCTCGCGGGAATAACGCATTTTCCACATTGATTTCTGTGGCGAGGGAGCTTGCTCCCGCTCGACTGCGAAGCAGGCGCAAACCTCTCGAATCGGGGTTTGGGGCCGCTTCGCAGCCCAGCGGGAGCAAGCTCCCTCGCCACAGGGGTACGGGCACGGCACACTATCGGCTCCGGCAAAGGAAACGCCCATGCTCAAGACCCTCGCGGTGGCCAATTACCGCTCGATCAATAAATTGGTGATTCCGCTGGGCCGGCTGAACCTGATCACCGGCCCCAACGGCAGCGGCAAGTCCAACCTCTATCGGGCCTTGCGCCTGCTGGCGGAGACCGCGCAGGGCGGCGTGGTCAACGCGCTGGCCCGCGAGGGTGGGCTGGATTCGACGTTCTGGGCCGGGCCGGAAACCATCAGCAGGCGCATGCGCAACGGCGAAGTGGCGGTCGAGCCGACGGTGCGTCAGGGCGTCAAACGTCTGCGCCTGGGGTTTGCCGGGGAAGATTTCAGCTACTCCATCAGTCTCGGCCTGCCCGATTCCAACGGACATTTCATGCTGCCGGGGGACACTCATCCCAGCCCCTCGCGCTTCAGCCTCGATCCGCAGATCAAGCGCGAATGCATCTGGGCCGGACCGCTCTATCGTCCGGCCAGCCTGCTGGTAGATCGCAACGGCCCGATGATTCGCGCCCGCGAAGGCCGCAGCTGGGACGTTCTGGCGCAGCACACGCCGAACTTCGACAGCCTGTTCGATCAGATCGGCAGTCTGCGCAGTTCGCCGGAAGTGTTCCAGATGCGCGAGTTCATCCGCCGCTGGCGCTTCTACGATCACTTTCGCAGCGACGCCGACGCCCCGGTGCGCCAACCGCAACTGGGTACGCGCACGCCGGTGCTGCACCACGACGGTCGCGACCTCGCCGCAGCCCTGCAGACCATCAATGAAATCGGCGACCCCGAGGCGTTGCAGGCGGCGATCAGCGATGCCTTTCCCGGCGCACGGCTGAACATCGCCCCGCTGGCCGGCGGACGCTTTGCCATCGAGTTCTTTCAGGAGGGGTTGCTGCGGCCATTGTCGGCGGCGGAGCTGTCGGACGGCACCTTGCGTTATCTGCTGCTGATCGCCGCGCTGCTGACGCCGCGCCCGCCGTCATTGATGGTGCTCAACGAACCGGAAACCAGTCTGCATCCGGATCTGTTGCCGGCGCTGGCGCGCTTGATCATTCGCGCTTCGCAGGCGTGTCAGGTGTGGGTGGTGTCGCATGCGCGAAGGTTGATTTCGGCATTGCAGGAAGACTCGGAGTGCAATTGCATCGTGCTGGAGAAGACGCTGGGACAGACCGGGATTGTCGGCCAGCGGGTGCTGGATGAGCCGGCGTGGAACTGGCCGGATTGAGCGTTTCAGCCCAAAGCCCCTCACCCTAACCCTCTCCCGGAGGGAGAGGGAACTGATTGGGGAATGCTGGTGAATTACGCCGACCTGAAAATGCTTCCGTGAATCCATAATCGACTCGGTCGTTCAGGTCGATGCAGGACGCAACACACCTCGGTCGGCTCCCTCTCCCTCCGGGAGAGGGCTGGGGTGAGGGGTTGCTCTTCAGCCTCACCGCGGACCTGTCAGGCAATCACCCCTGCCACTTGCCACCCTCGACAATCACACTCTCAGGCTGGGTGTCATCGCTCAGCTCTTTACGCACATATTGGTCGTACAGCTTGAGCAGGTACTTCTCTTCACCCAGCTTCGCCAGCTCGGTATTCACCCAGTCACGCAGCTCGACGTTGCCCTTCTTCACCGCCGGGGCAATCGGTGCTTCGGCGCCGAGTTTTTCGTCCAGCACGCGGTAGCCCGGGTTCTGCTTGGCCCAGCTGAACAGCACCAGATTATCCTGCGCGTAGGCGTCGCCGCGACCATTGGCCAAAGCTTGCAACGACTCGGAGTTTTTCTCGAACTTGAGCAGTTTCCAGTCCGGATGATTCTTGGTCAGCCAGATGTCGGCGGTGGTGCCGGTGGTAACGATAGTGGTGCGGCTGGCCAAGTCATCGAGGCTTTTCACCGCGCTGCTCTGGGGCACCAGCGCCTGCACCGCGACCTTGAGGTTCGGGTTGGTGAATTCCACCGCTTCCTTGCGCTCCGGAGTCACGGTCATGTTGGCGAGGATCAGGTCGACCTTGTCGCTTTGCAGGAACGGAATGCGGCTCGCCGGCTCCACGGCCACGAACTCGACCTTGTTCTCGTCGCCCAGCAGATCCTTGGCGAAGCGCCGACCGATGTCGGTGTCGAAGCCGACGTAGCGCCCGGCCTCATCGACGAAACCGAACGGCGGCTTGTCGGTGAACACGCCGACGATCAGTTTGTCGCGGGCCTTGATCTTGTCCAGGTAACCGGCCGGCGCGGTGCTTGCGCTGGCGACTTTCGGCTTGGCCGGTTCTTCGGATTTGTTGCAGCCGGCGAGCAGCGCGAGCCCCAGCAGCGGCAGTAAAAACAGGGATGACTTGGCAGTTTTCATAGCGGTTCCAGTTCCTTTGTCGGATTCGTTTCAGGCAGTGTTGCAACGAAGGAGAACTTCTCCAGAAACTGCTGCGCGCGTGCGGTTTGCGGGTTCGTAAAGAAAATCTCGGGCGGGTTCTGTTCAAGGATGCGCCCGGCGTCCATGAACACGATGCGGTCGGCCACCGCGCGGGCGAAGGCCATTTCGTGGGTGACGATCAGCAGGGTCATGCCCTCGCGGGCCAGCCCCTGAATCACTTGCAGCACTTCCTTGACCATCTCCGGGTCGAGGGCGGCGGTGACTTCATCGAAGAGCATCACGCGCGGGTTCATGCACAGCGAACGGACGATGGCGATGCGTTGCTGCTGGCCGCCGGAGAGCTGGCGCGGGAATGCATCGCGCTTGTCGGCCAGGCCCACGCGCTCAAGCAAGGCTTCGGCCTGCTGCTGCGCTTCGCGGCGCTGGCGTTTTTGCACCTTGAGCGGGCCGAGCAGCAAATTGTCGAGCACGCTCATGTGCGGGAACAGGTGATAACTCTGGAACACCATGCCGATCTGCTGGCGCACCTCTCGCCAGTCGGTGGTCTTGTCCAGCAGCTCGCGGCCGACAAACTTCAGGCTGCCGCTGTGGGCTTCTTCCAGACCGTTGAGGCAACGCAGCAGCGTGCTTTTGCCGCAACCGCTGGGGCCGAGGATGACGATCACTTCGCCGCTGCGCACTTGCAGGTCGATGCCCTTGAGCACTTGCTGCTCGCCGTAGAATTTGTTGAAACCCTGAAACTCGATCAATGCGCTCATGCTTGCGTCCAGCGCCGCTCCAGCACGCGCGAGGCGGCCGACAGCGGGTAGCAGATGAAAAAGAAAAACAGGAACAGCACGCCGTAGATCAGCACCGATTCGTAAGTGCGCTCGATGATCTGCTGGCCGACCTTGATCACATCGACCACGCCAATCAGCACCGCCAGCGAGCTGGTCTTGATGATTCGCGTGTAGACGTTGATGGTCGGCGGCGTCATGCGTTTCAGCGCCTGCGGCAGCAACACGTAGCTGTACAGTTGCGCCGCGTTGAGGCCGATCGACAGCCCCGCCTCACGCTGCCCGCGCGGCAACGAATGCAGCGCACCGCGCGCCACTTCGCCCACCTCGCTGGCGCCCCACAGCGACAGCACCAGCACCGCGCACCAGAAGCTCGGCAGGCTCAGTCCGAAGAAAATCGGCAGGCCGAAAAACAACAGGTACAGCCAGACCAGCACCGGAATCGCCCGGAACAGTTCCAGATAGACCCGCAGGATCGCGTTCAGCCACGTCACGTTGAGCGTGCGCAACACGCCGTAGAGCACACCGCCAACCGTGCTGATGGCGATGCTCAGGAACGAGATCGACAGGGTTTGTCCGGCGCCTTTTGCCAGTTGCGGCAACGACACCCAGAGCAGCTCAAGACCCGAACTGGCCATGCTGGAGCCTCCTTTCCAGACGGCTGAGCAGCAACGACAGCGGCAAGAACAACAGCACGCAGATCAGCGTCAGCACGGCGAGCATTTCGTAGGTTTTGTAATAGAGCGCGATGTAGCTCTTGGTGGTGTAGAGGATTTCCGGCACGGCCACCGCCGAGACCACTGTGGTTTCCTTGAGCAGGAAAATGAAATTGGCGAACAGCGACGGCAGGCTGAGAATCCCCGCTTGCGGCAGGATCACGTAGCGCAGCAACTGGCCGTGGGACAGACCAATGGAGCGCCCCGATTCCAATTGCGCCTGCGGTACCGCATCGACCCCGGCGCGCAGCACTTCGGTGAGGTAGGCGCCGCCGAGAAAAGTCATGGTGATGATCGCCGCGGTGAAGCCGGAGACCTGGATGCCGATGGCCGGCAAGGCGAAGTAGACGAAGAACAACTGGATCAGCAGCGGCGTGTTGCGCGCCAACTCGACATACAGGCCGACCGCGCGTTGCAGGTAAGGCGTGCGGAACACCAGAATCGTTGCGTTGAACAGCGCCACCAGCAGCGACGTGCCGATGGCGATGAAACCGACCTGCAACGTCACGCCCACGGCTTTGAGAAAGGCCGGCAAGGTGCTGAGGATAAATGCGTAATCGAAAGTCATGAAGCATCCTGGACGTCGCTCGGTAAGCGGCGGTCATGCAGTCCATGGACAGCGGGTAACTGTCCGGCAGGCGCTGACTTTATAGGTATAAAAACAAGAATTTAAATACCGTTAAAGCATATTGATATCACCCAAAAAACTATCTTGTGGGTTTGCCGGGAAGGAATAAGAAGGCTATTTTCCCTTGCGCTGTAGGAAGGATCTTTTTTGCGTGAAAGCCCTCCAAGGACGAACAGCTTTTGGCCAGACTCCCCCGGCCAAACCATTACAAGGAAGACAACATGGACGTAAAAGTGCCGCAGCGACTGGATCCGCAGGACATCGTGAAATTGCTCGTGGCGTTGCGCCGGGCGTTGAAGGCTCAGGTAACCTGAGGTCAGGATCAACAGCACCCTCACCCCAGCCCTCTCCCCGAGGGAGAGGGGGCCGACCGCAGTGTCTGGCGATTAACATCGACCTGAAAGATCGAGTCGATTATGGATTCGGCAGAAAACTTTCACGTCGGTGTACTTCTACAGCATCCCCCAATCAGTCCCCTCTCCCTTTGGGAGAGGGCTAGGGTGAGGGGCTTTTCAACGCACGCACAAAAACGCCGATGACCCTCACTGGCCATCGGCGTTTTCATACCTTGAAGGGGTGGTTCACGCGTCGTGATCAGAACGCCGGCAATACCGCGCCGTTGTACTTCTTCTCGATAAACGCTTTGACTTCCGGGCTGGTCAGGGCTTTGGCCAGTTTATGGATGGCGTCGCTGTTCTTGTTGTCCTCACGGGCCACCAGGAAGTTCACGTAAGGCGAATCGGCACCTTCGATCACCAGCGCATCCTTGGTCGGGTTCAGCTTGGCTTCCAGCGCGTAGTTGGTGTTGATCATGTCCAGATCAACTTCTTTCAGAACGCGTGGCAGCAGGGCCGATTCCAGTTCCTTGAACTTGAAGTTGTGCGGGTTCTTGGCGATGTCTTTCGGGGTCGCCAGGGCGTTTTTCGGATCTTTCAGTTCGATCAGGCCCGCCTTCTGCAGCAGGATCAGTGCGCGGCCGCTGTTGCTGCCTTCGTTCGGAATGGCGATGGTCGCGCCGTCCGGCAGATCAGCCAGCTTCTTGTACTTGCTCGAGTAGCCACCGAACGGTTCAACGTGCACGCCTTGCACGGTCACCAGGTACTTGGCCTTGTCGTCCTTGTATTTGCCGGCGTTGAAGCTGTCCAGGTAAGGCTTGGTCTGGAAGTAGTTGGCATCCAGACGCTTCTCGCCAACCTGCACGTTCGGCTGCACGTAGTCGGTGAAGACCTTGATTTCCAGATCCACGCCTTCTTTGGCCAGGGTCGGTTTGATCAGCTCAAGAATTTCCGCGTGCGGTACCGGAGTCGCCGCCACCACCAGTTTCTCGCCGGCCTGGGCCAGGGAAGCAGTCAGAGCAGCCGCCAATGCGGTAAACAACAGAACCTTTTTCATGCAGTGTCCTTATCGAGAATCACGGTCGCGAATGGCGACGGCTATTAATACGAGTGCCAGTGAAGTGCTATCTCTGGCGTGAAGCGGACAATACCGGGATTTTTTATTCCCGGACAATAACGTTTATTCACGTTGATATTCCATTTTGTTCATACACGCGAGATAGACGTGCAGGCGCTGCCGCAGGCTGCGATCTTTTGATTTTCAACGGGTTGAATGTGTCTGGAAGCAAGATCAAAAGATCGCAGCCTGCGGCAGCTCCTACAGGAGGCCTGCGTTTTTCAGTAGCTGCTTTAGCGCCTGCTGATCGGTGGCGGTGCCATTTTCCAGGATGTGTTTAATCTGGCTTTCGATCTGCACCAGTGTCGGAGGCAGGTTCAGGTGTTCCGGGAGGATTTCGTCGCCGGTGCTGACCAGCAGCGCGAAGTGAATGACGTTTTCCAGCTCACGGGTGTTGCCCGGCCAGCTGTGGCGCTCCAGCAGGTGTTGCGCCGCTTCGCTGATCAACGGCACCGGCAGGTCGAGGCGCTGGCTGTAGATGCCGAGAAAATATTCGGCCAGCGACAGGATGTCGCCGATCCGCTCGCGCAGCGCCGGCAGTTCCAGCTGCCCTTCGCTGAGGTAGTGATAGAGCCGTTCGTGAAACTTCCCCGCGTCCACCGCTTGCGCCAGGTCGATGCTGGTCGCCGCCACCAGCCGCACATCCACCGGGCTTGGCTGATGCGCGCCGACGCGGGTGACTTCGTGATTTTCCAGGGCGGCGAGCAGTTTGATCTGGATCGGCAACGGCAGATCGCCGATTTCGTCGAGATACAAAGTGCCGCCATTGGCCGAACCGAACCAGCCGGCACGACTGCTGGCCGAACCGGTGTAACTGCCGGCGGCATAACCGAACAGCTCGGCATCGGCGTAGGTCGGGCTGATCGCACCGCAATTGACCGAGACGAACAGGCCGCTGCGATCACTGGCCCGATGGATATGGCGCGCGAGCAGCTCTTTACCGGTGCCGGTCTCGCCGCGGATCAACACCGAGATCGAACGCGGTGCCAGGTGCTCCAGTTCCTCGCGCAACTGGCGGGAACGGGGATCGACGAACACCAGCGCCTTGGCGCGAATGCTCAGGGGACTTTTTTCTGCATCGGGAAAGGTCAGCAACGGCTGACCGAACGTTTCGAAACTCATGGCAGACTCCCGCCCACAACCGCCGGCAGACGGGGGCGTTCAAAAAAGAAAAAGGTTCAAGCGCGACGCCGGGCGTGGTGTTCCATACGGTTTTGCAGGCGATACAGATAAGCGAAGCCCTGCTCCCAGCGCTGATGCCCGGACTTGACGTTGATGTGCCCGGCCCCGGCAAGAATTCCCGCCTCGGCGCCCCAGTTGCGCGCCAGCTCCAGCGCGCGCGGGGCGCTGACGGCGGCGTCGTTGTCGGAGGCCACGACCTGGCTGGGGAACGGCAGCAGATCGGTCGGGATCGGCGCGAAATTGCGCAGCGCCGGCGCGCAGGCCGGACGCTCGACGTCGGCCGGTGCGACCAGCAACGCCCCGCGCACTTGCCGCAGGTATTGCACAGGCGCGGTGGCAGCCCAATGCGCAACGGTGACGCAACCCAGGCTGTGAGCGATCAGAATTACCGGCGTGCTGTCGGCGGCAATCGCTTCGGCCAGTGCCGCGACCCAGTCTTCACGGCGCGGCGTCAGCCAGTCGGCCTGCTCCACCCGGGCGCTGTTGGGCAGGCTGTTTTGCCAGTGGGTTTGCCAATGATCTTCTGGCGATCCTTGCCAGCCCGGCACAATCAGATAGCGGATTGATTCGTTGCGCATGGGGGAGCTCTCCTGCGTCGTGTCTGTTCCTGATCGAGTATAGGGACGGGATTTATATTCGTTAAGGAATAAGAAGCTATTTATTAAGACCCAAAAGAAATATGTCTGGCTTTGCGTAGGAGCTGCCGAAGGCTGCGATCTTTTGCTCTTGTTTTTACAATCAAAATCAAAAGATCGCAGCCTGCGGCAGCTCCTACAGGGGTCGCGTGTGGGTTAAAACCGGGATAAAAAAAGGGCCGCACCCTGCCAAGGAGACGGCCCCGGAAAAACGTAAATCCTGTTACCGCGCAGTGATCACCGACAACTTGGTAATCCCCGCCCGCTCGATCGAAGCCATGGCCCGCGCCACCTCGCCGTAGTTCACCCCGTCGTCGGCCTGCAATTGCACGCGCACTTCCGGGTCCTTGGCCTTGGCCGACTTGAGGTTGAATTCCAGCAAGTCCGGCTGAATTTCATCCTTGTTGATAAACAGTTTGCCGGCGCCGTCGATGCTCACCACCAGTGGATCCTTCTGCTCGACCGGTGCTACCGCCTCGGTCTTCGGCAGGTTGATCGGGATCGCGTTGGTCAGCAGCGGCGCGGTGACGATGAACACCACCAGCAGCACCAGCATCACGTCCACCAGCGGCGTCACGTTGATCTCGCTCAGCACCTCGTCGCTGTCTTGCGTGGAGAAGGCCATATCAGGACGCCTCCTTCACTTTTGTTGCGCTGCCCGGCGCCGCTACCTTGTTCGCGGTCGGGTGGATCAGCACGCGGAACGAGCTCTTCTGCGCCAGGCTGTAGAAGTCGTGGGCGAAGTCATCGAGATCCGCCGCCGTCAGTTTCAGACGACGCAGAAAGTAGTTGTAAACCAGCACCGCCGGCACCGCGACGGCGATCCCCACACCGGTGGCAACCAGTGCCGCGCCAATCGGACCGGCGACTGTTTCCAGGCTCGCCGAGCCTGCCGCGCTGATGCCTTTGAGCGCTTCCATGATTCCCCACACCGTGCCGAACAGGCCAATGAACGGCGAGGTGCTGCCAATACTTGCGACCACTGCCAGGCCGGTTTCCAGCGAACGGCGTTCACGGACGATCTGCTGACGCAGGGCACGCTCCAATCGATCCTGATGGTTGATCGCCTGGCTCAGGTCATTGGCCTGCGGCGCCTCACCCACCTGAATCGCCGCGTAACCGGCCTGTGCCACCCGGGCGGCAGCGCCGGGTTGGGTTTCGCTCAACTCAGCGGCGGAATCCAGACTCGACGCCGCCCAGAAACGTTTATGAAACTTGCGATCCTGTGCCTTCAGACGACCGAACTGCACAGCCTTGAGCAGCGCCAGTCCCCAGGTGGCAACGGAAAAAACCACCAGCAGCCAGATCACCGCACTTTCGATGGATTCCAGTGGAGAGGCCAGTAACGTCATGATGTGTTCCCTCGTGTAAACATTTAGCGCGAATAGGTTTCGGTTTAATGAATCTTGAAATCGATGGGCACGCTGACCCAGCCGTCCTGGGCGACATCACCCTGCTTGGCCGGCACGAAGCTCCACTGCTTGACGGCATTGAGTGCCGCATCGTCGAGTTGCTGCCGACCACTGCTTTTCTGAATCTGAATTTCACCGGGCTTGCCATTGGCCAATACGTGCACCCTTAGCATCACCGTGCCTTCCCAGCCGCGACGCTGGGCCAGCGATGGATATTCCGGCGCCGGATTCTTCAAATACGTGGCGTTGGCCGAGGCCGGCGTTACCGGAGCCGGGGCCGGTGGTGCAGGTGGCGCTGGCGCTGCGACTGGGGCTGCCGGTTGCGGCGGCGCAGGTGGTTGTTCAACGGCTTTGGGTGCCGGTTTCGGCACCGGTTTGGCCACCGGTTTCGGCTTGGGCTTGGGAATCGGTTTGGGTGGCGGCGGCTTCACCGCCAACTCGTCTTCAACCGGCGGCGGTGGCTCAACGACCGGTGCCGGCGACGGCGGTTCGACCACTGGTGGCGCGGGTGGCGCCGGCCGCGAAAACTCGATGGTCATCGGTGGAATTTCCGGCGGCACGATCGGCAATGCCGGCGTCGGATGCTGGTTGATCCAGTAGATCACCGCACCGTGCACCAGCAGCGCCAGCACGCCGAGCAGAATGGTTTCACGGCGGCTCAGAATGCCCTTGGGCGCACGCTGCAACCGCAGCTGCCCCAGCGGCACACGATGGGGCCGGCCGAGATCGACCAATTCGCCACTCGGTGCCTGGCGCCACAGCACCTCCTGTGCACTGGCGGCGGTCTGGACATTGCCCATTGATTCACTCCCTGCGGTCTCTTTGCGAAGTACCCGACGGGTCGCCGCAAACATCCCCCGGGCGACCGGTCGTTGGGTGAATCATTGGAGTAATGGCTTATCTCCGAAAGTAACTTTTATCGATGTGTTTAGAATTTTTATGAATATAAATTTTTGCTGATCGCTCCGAAGCCACGCCCTGCAAGGGCTGGCGCCGAGGTCAAAATTTACAATGCTTTTCAAGCATGAAAAATATTCGGCGAAGGCATGCGAAAAGCCTTCAATCCGGGCTTTTTCAGGGTTTTTGTCGAATGAATTCAAGGCCTGTCAGCGCGACATCGCCGCTCAGATCGGCAGCGCTGCCCAGTGCCCGCAAGCGTGTGTAAGCCTGATCGGGTGAGAAAATCACCCAGGCTTGCGCCGTGCCATCGGCCGTCAGCGTATTGAAAGAGATGGCGACCGGGCCTGTTGAAAAACCATGCCTGAAGTGAAAATTGCCAAATGCGATCGGATAATCGGTGCCGGACTCGGACAACGTGCCGGTGAAACTGCCGGTGCGGTCATCGCCCTCGACGAGGGTCAAGGTTGTATCTGAAGGTTCATGACGATAAACGCCGTTGATCGTGGACATGTGCAGCATCCTTGCTTGATGTTTTGAGAGAAAAATCCGGCGCTGGCTGCGCCTCATGCATGGCGAACGAAGTCGCCCGGCAGGCTGCTGACCACGCCGTCATAAGTAACGCGCACGCAGTGCCCCTGCAGTTCATGAGTGCCGCGACTTGGCGAGAACAGGGTCAGGGCGAAATAACCGTGATCCTGGTTATTGGCAATCAGCGTGACCACGGTTGGCGGCTGGTAGCCGTTGAGGCTGGCGTAACGGCCACTGACGATGCCGTAGTTGATGCCTTGGTGATGCAACGTGCCGCCGAAGACCCCGGTGCGGTCATCGGAATCGACAATGGTCAGAGAGGGCCCATCGAGGGTGTTGGAATAAAGCGCGTTTTGCATGTAAGCGTCCTGATCGAATGATTAATTCCACCGCGAGCTTAGAATCAAACACCAGCAAGCGCTGTCATCCACAGGAAGCACAAAGAACATGAAAATGACTTATTTCATGTAAGAAAAAAGCCGCCAGGCTTGAATAGCATGGCGGCTTTTTCTGCAACATTTAATTACTGTTTAATAAACTCTCCAGCCACACCCACAACATCACCATCAAAGTTGGTACGCGAACCCACCGCACGAACTTTCGAATAGTTGTGATCCGGCGAGATCAGCGTCCAGGACTGATAGCCCGAGCCGTCATTCAGAGCCGCGAAAGTGATGATCGTAGGCTGCCCGGTGCTGTTCTGGAAATGGTAATGCCCGTAAGCGATGTCGTAGTTCACGCCGTTCTGGCTGAACTTGCCGCTGAAGGTGCCGTTGGAGTCATTGCCATCGGTAATCGTCAGTTTGGCGCCAGCGTTAGCGTTTACATAATTGCCATTAATGCTCGACATAACGAGATTTCCTTTATCGTTGGATAAGTGTCTTCCGCTGAGAGCAAGTTTCCTCCTGGAAACTCACGACACTCAGAATGGTTGGACATTCACTTATTGTCCACGCAACTTTTCAACGAAATTGCAATAAGCACTATTCATCTCGCACATAACTTATCGCTATTCATTCGAGCGTTAATTCCTTTTTAACTAACGACTGGCGCTGGTCTGCTGCACTGCCGATGTCGGGGCAATCACGGCGGTCTCGGAACGCGGCGTACCCGCCGGCACCCAATCGTAACTCACAGGCAACGCGCGATAGACCCAGTTGCTGATTGCATCGCTGCCCGGCGCCTTGCCCAGATACGGGCTGACGTATTCCCAGACGTTTTCACCGCTGGCCGTGACCTGGAAAAACCGTCCGTTCATGCCTTCGTCGATCAGCGTATTGCCGTTGGGCAAACGTCGCGCGCTGCTGATGAACGAGCTGTAGAACGCCCACCCCGGCTGCTTCGAATTCGCCGCGCTGTATTGCCAGACGATCTCATTTTTAACCGGGTCGATTTCCAGCACCCGCGAACCGGAAATCAGCCCGAGGGTGACGTTCGGATACCCCGCCGAACCCTGGTTATCGAACACCAGCAGATTACCGGCGCCAGGCAGACCGGCCGGGATGATGTGTGCATCATGCTGGCCGACGAATTGATCCACCGGTCGCGGCAGGTTCTGCGCGGTTTTCGGGTTGATCAGCGGCAGGTTCGGGCCGAGGCGCCAGACCACCTTGCCGCTGTGTTTGTCGATGATCGCGATGAAGTTGGCGTTGCGGGAATCGAGCAGCAGGTTGTCCGGATTGAAGCGTTTGTCCCCGGCATCGAACCACTTGTTCGGCCCGACCACGCTGAGGTTGTTGATGTGCAGGTAATCCGGGTTGTCGCTGGCGCGCACCAGCTTCAGTTGCTCCGGGGTGAAGCCGAATTCGTTCAGGTGTTCCGAGGCCAGCCACTGCCATTTCACCTGCCCGTCGGGGCTGACTTCATAGATCGCATCGTCGATCACCTCGGGTACCTTGAAGCCTTTGACCTTGTGCACCTTGTTCGCCAGCACCACGGTGTTGCCGTTGCTTAACCGGCGCTGATCATGATGCTGTTGCGCCGCACCGCCGGGCGCCTTGTCACCCCACTGCCAGACCACTTTGCCGTTCCAGTCCAGTTCGCCGACGCTCTGGTTGCCCAGACCGTTGCCGGCCGAGCCGAGCTTGCCCGGTTCCTTGTCACTGAGTTGCAGCAGCACATGCCCGCGCTCACCACCGACCAGTTGCGGGTCGATGATCGCCGACGGGAAACCCGCCTGCGGCCAGGTCTTCACTGCATTGCCATTCATGTCGATCAGGTGCGTCTGCTTGTCGGCGCCACTGAAGATCACGTACTGGTTAAAGGCCTTGTTCGGGTCATAGCGGGTAACGCCGGTGGGGTACACGCTGGGCGCGGCGAACGCCGTGCTACTGAGTACCACGCTGGACAACAGCAGCGCTGAAGCGGTTTTGCCTGGCAACATGATGCAGCTCCTTGAATGACAGATCAGAAGTCGTAGCGACCGGTAACGCCGAGGGTGCGCGGCGTACCGAGCAGGCCTTCATAACCGCCGTTGCCGCCGGTCCACAGGGTCGTGTAGTAGGTCTTGTCGAAGGCGTTTTTCAGCCACAGCGAAACGTCCCACTGGCCCTGATTGAAATCGCCGCGCAGACCGGTGGACAGGTTGACCACCGCATAACTCGGGATCTGCCCGTAGTCGGAATCCTCAACCGTGCCCACCGCTTTCGAGCGGAACGCGTAGCTGGCGGTGACGTAAGGTTCGAAGCCGTTGGCCAGATTCCATTTGTATTCACCGTTGGCGTTGCCGATCCATTTCGACGCGCCGACCACCTGGTGCCCGCTGAGGTCGCAAGAGGCCGGCGCGCCCGGTGCCTGGCTGATTTCCGGCGGGCACGGCGCATCTTTGTACGAGAGGTAGCTGACGTCGTTATACGAGCCGTTGAAGTTCAGGGTCAGGCCGCGCAACGGGATCACCGTGCTTTCGAATTCGACGCCACGTGAGCGCACCGAACCGGCGTTGGTCAGGTATTGCACGCGGTTGACGTCGTCGTAAGCGTTGGTCTGGTAGGCATTGACCTGAGTCCAGAAAACGTTGGCGTTGAGCTGCAGACGCCGATCCCACAGGGTGCTTTTGAAACCGAGTTCGGCGTTGTTCGCACGTTCGGTGCCAATCAGCAGCGAGTCAGCGCCAGCGGTTGGAGCAGACCCCACCGCGAGGTTCACCCCACCGGATTTTTCCCCGTGGGACAGCGTGGCATAGCCGAGCAGATCATCGGTGATGCGATAGCTGAGATTGAGCAATCCGGACGGGCTGGAGCTGTACTGATTGAGATCGCCGGAGTCGTAGGCGCCAGTGCGTCCGCGTCGTGCCGTGGCCGCTGCGCCGGTGACAGTGGCGCCACCGACCGGCGCATCGCGGGTGACCCAGGCATTCTTCTCTTCATAGGTGCCGCGCACGCCGGCGGTGAAATCCAGGCGTTCGGTAAGGTGCCAGGTGCCTTGGGCGAACAGGGCGAAGCTGTCGGTCTTGATGTGGCCGTTGCCGACGCTGCCGACGTTGGCCAGCGCACCCCGTGGTGTGCCGTTCCAGATGTCGGCCTGCGGGCCGTAATAGGCGAAGGATTTGTTGTCCAGATCCGAGCCGAAATAGTACGCGCCCACCACGTAATCGAAGAACTCGCCCTTGGGCGAGGCCAGACGAAATTCCTGCGAGTACTGTTTGTCTTCCACTGAGACCCCGGCGTTGTAGGTCGCCGCAACGTTGAGACCGTCGTCGTTGGCCGGGGTGAAATTCCAGAAGCGATAGGAGCTGATCGAGGTCAGGGTGAAATCGCTCGGCAGCGTCCAGTTGGCCTCCACCGACGTGCCGCCCTGATGCACGGTAACGTGCTGATCGTTGTCCAGATTGACCTTGCGGTGCGAGCCGTTGACCAGCGTCGCGCCGGCCGCATTGGCCCGCGATTGGTAGAGGTTGATGCCATTGATGGTCGGCCCGGTGTTGTACAGCACGCGGGTGCCGGCGCTGGAATCCTCTTCGTTGTAGTCGCCGATCCAGCGCAGGTTGAAGTCTTCGTTGGGCTTGAACAGCAACTGCGCACGGAAGCCATCGCGCGAGCCACCGTTCAGGTCATGGCCGTTGTATTCGTTCTTGATGTCGCCGTCGCTGCGGGTGCGATAGGCCGAAAAGCGTCCGGCCAGTTGATCGTTGAGCGGCCCGGAAATCGTGCCCTTGGTCTGGAAATAACCATCCTCGCCGAACGAGGTTTCGATGCTGCGCTCAGGGGTGAATGTCGGCGCGCGGGTGCTGATGTTGATCACCCCGGCGGTGGTGTTTTTGCCGAACAACGTGCCCTGCGGCCCGCGCAGGACTTCGAGCTGTTCGATGTCCATCAGGTCGAAAACCGCCATCCCCGGACGGCCCAGGTACACGTTGTCGATGTACAGACCGACACTGCCTTCCAGGCCATCACTGGCCGGGTTGTTGCCCAGGCCGCGAATCGACACGCTGGACTGACGCGCATGCATGTAGGCGACGTTGACGCTCGGCACCAGTTGCTGCAAATCCTGAATCCGGTAGACCCGCTGCGTCTCCAGATTCTGACCGCTGACCACGCTCATCGGCGTCGGCACGTCTTGCGAACTTTCTTCGCGCCGGCGGGTGGTAACGGTCACGGTTTCCAGCTGCGAGCTGTTGGCCGCGGGTTTACCGGCGGGAGCTGGCGGCGCGGTTTCGGCGTCGGCGGCGTAGCTGTGAGACCAGCTGGCACTCCCCGCCAGCAACAGGGCCAGAGGCAGGCGTTTGAGCCGTCGTGGCGTTAAGGGTGACGCAAGGTTCAACGGACTCATGGCGCGGCTCCTGGTCAAAAAATACACAGACATCTTCAGTGCTGCATATTCTTTTCAGTTATTTATTTATGGATTTACAAATATTTACTGCATAAGAGATTGCCTTTATAAGGAGTCGACCTAATGCATATCCAATGCATTTCCCGGATATTTTTTATGTGAAAAATGCATATCGACTTGCGCCAACTTCGACACTTCATCGCCCTCGCCGAACAACGCAGCTTCGTCGCCGGCGCGCAGGCGGTGAACCTGTCGCAGTCGGCGTTCAGCCGCAGCATTCAGGCGCTGGAACACAGCGTCGGCTGCCAGTTGATCGATCGCGGGCGCAAGGAACTGCCACCGACCAAGCAAGGCCAGGTGCTGCTCGAACATGCCCGGCGACTGGTCAGCGGCGCGCAGCAGATGGCCAACGAGATCAGTCAGTTCAATGGCCTGGAGGCCGGCGAACTGCGCTTCGGTTGCGGCCCCGCGCCGGCGGCCGGATTGATCCCCCGGGCGATCGGCGCGTTCATCGGCCGTTACCCGAAAGCGCGGGTGCAATTTCAGGTCGATGACTGGCAGAGCCTGAGCAAACGCCTGCTCAGTGAGGAGTTCGAATTCTTCGTCGCCGACACCCGGCACTTCGAGGCCGATCCGGATTACCTGACCCATCGATTGCGTCCGCGCAAATGGCATTTCTGTTGCCGTGCCGGGCATCCGCTGGCGACATTTGAGCGGGTCACCGCCGAGCAACTGATGAGTTATCCACTGGCGGTGAGCATTCGCCCGCCGAACCTGCGCAAGGTCATCGTCGACCTCAGCGGTCGCCCGGATTTCACCCCCAATGTCGAGTGCGAAAACAGCTCAAGCCTGCTCAGTGTGGTGCTGCGTTCGGATGCGATCGGCATCGTTGGCGCGTATTCCGATGCGCTGCATCAGGCCAAGGGTGAGCTGGTATGTTTGCGGATCGAAGGGTTGGCCGATGATCTGGAAGAGCTGTACACCCGCTACGGGATTGTCAGTCGGGCGGGGTATCGGTTGTCGCCGCTGGCCGAGGCGATGATTGAGCAGATCAAGGCGATTGATGCGGTGGGTGAGGAGGTTTGTTCACTCGAAAATTTAGCTGTCTGAGCTGCCGCTATCGCTGGCAAGCCAGCTCCCACAAAGTCCGGGTGTTCACATCATTTGTGCCCGGCGCAAATCCTGTGGGAGCTGGCTTGCCAGCGAAGGCGTCGCCAAAGGCACCGATGCAATCCCTGCATAAAACCCATTCCCCAAATGCACTTGCCGAACACCCCCGCCGAAAGCGACAACCCCACCTGTCTTTCTGACCGGTGAACCCCATGTCCAACCCGCAAAACCCCGTGCGCAATGTGCTGTACATCATGTGCGATCAGCTGCGCCGCGATTACCTGTCCTGCTATGGCCATCCGCATCTGCACACGCCGAACATCGATCGCCTGGCCGCCGCCGGCGTGCGCTTCAGCCGTGCCTACACCCAGGGCACGATTTGCGGGCCGTCGCGGATGTCGGCCTACACCGGGCGCTACGTCAGCAGCCATCAAGTGGCGTGGAACGCCGTGCCGTTGCCGCTGGAGGAACTGACGATCGGCGACTACCTGCGCCCCCACGGCATCCGCACTGCGCTGGTCGGCAAGACCCACGCCACCGCCAACGTCGATGCCTTGCAGCGCCTGGCGATCAACCCGGACAGCGCGCAGGCCGAAGTGCTCAACGAGGTCGGTTTCGAACCGTACTTTCGCCACGACGGAATTTTCCCCGACGACCCGCTGTTCGACGACAAGCGCGAAACCGCGCCCTACACCCATTACCTGCGCAAGCAGGGCTTCGACGGTCGCAACCCCTGGCACGACTGGGCCAACGCTGCCGAAGGCGAAAACGGCGAAATCCTCAGCGGCTGGCAGATGCGTCATGCGCATTTGCCAGCGCGAATTCCCGAGCAGTTCTCAGAGACTGTCTACACTACAAATCGAGCCATCGACTTCATCACCGAGCAAGGTGAGAAATCCTGGTGTTTACACCTCTCCTACATCAAACCGCACTGGCCCTATATCGTACCGGCGCCATACCACGCTTTGTACAGTACGAAATCGATTCTCGAAGCGGTCCGCGCGACGCCCTCCGAAGCCAGCAAACACCCCGTATACACGGCGTTTCGTCAACATGAGGAAAGCCTCAACTTCTCCCGTGATTCAGTACGATTGAATGTAATCCCCACCTACATGGGCCTGATCAAGCAGGTGGATGATCAACTCGGGCGGCTGTTCGATTTTCTGCAGAGCAACGGTCGCTGGGATGACACGCTGATCGTGTTCACCAGCGATCATGGCGACTTTCTTGGCGATCACTGGCTGGGCGAAAAGGAGTTTTTGCTGGAGCAAGCGGTTGGCGTGCCATTGATCGTGCGCGACCCGCGCGCCGCGGCGGACATCACCCGGGGTACGGTGGATGAGCGGCTGGCGGAAACCATTGATGCGTTGCCGACGTTTCTCCAGGCACTGGGCTTGCCGAAGGCCGAGCATCGGCTGGAAGGACGCTCGCTGATCCCGCTGCTGCACGGCGAAAATCCCGATTGGCGCCGCTACGCCATCAGCGAATACGACTACGCCTTCCAGGCGCCTGCGCGTGAGCGACTCGGTCAGCCGATCGACCGTTGCCGCATGACCATGGTGCGCAGCGAGCGCTGGAAATACCTGGCGTACGACGGTTTCCGGCCGCAACTGTTTGACCTGTTGAATGATCCGCAGGAATTGCGCGATCTGGGTGAGGATCCGGCGTACGCGGCGGTGCGCGAGGAGCATGCGGGGTATCTGTTTGAATGGGTGCGCGGATTGAAGCGGCGGACCACGATCAGTCATCAGGAGATTGATGTGCGTGGGCAGCGTTTTCGCTATGGCGAGCCGGAGACCGAGAAGGTCGTGCAAATCGGTGTGTGGTAGTTAAAAGCATCGCTGGCAAGCCAGCTCCCACAGGTTTTGCGTTGTTCACATCCTTTGTGTCCGACACAAATCTCTGTGGGAGCTGGCTTGCCAGCGATGGGGCCTTATCAAACGCCGACGATATCCGCGCCTTTAATGGTCTGACTACGCTGCCCCGAAGTCCCAACCGGCACTTCACCCTTGAGCGTCACCCGCCGCACGATGCGATCCTGAGTGCCGTAATCATCAATCGCATAATGCTGGGTCGAACGGTTATCCCAGATCGCCACATCGCCCGCCTTCCAGCGCCAGCGCACGATGTTTTCCTGACGGATCACATGGCTCTGCAACAGGCCGAACAAGTGCGCCGAATCGGCTTGCGAATAACCCTTGATACGTTTGACGAAGTGCCCCAGCAACAAGCTCTTCTCGCCGCTGATCGGGTGCACGCGGACCACCGGGTGCTCGGTCTCGTAAACAGTCGAAGTGAAGATCTTGCGATAGCGTTCAAGCTTCTCTGCCGAGACGTCCGGCTTGGCCCCAGCGTAGTCGTACTCGTTGCTGTGCACGGCGACCAGTTTGTCCGCCAGCTCACGCAGCTCCGTTGGCAGTTCGTTGTACGCGGTTGCGGTGTTGGCCCACAGGGTGTCGCCACCAAAGGCCGGGGCCACCACCGAGCGCAGGATCGAGGCTTTCGGGTAGGCGTCGACGAAGGTCACGTCGGTGTGCCAGGAGTTGGCGCGCTGGCCCTCGGCACCGTCCAGTTCCAGCAGATAACGCGTGCCCTCGCGCACCGGCACGGTGGGATGCGCCACAGGTTCGCCGAGCAGATGGGCGAAGGCTTCCTGGCGCTGATCGTCGAGCTGGGTCTGCTCGCGGAAGAACACCACCTTGTACTGAATCAGCGCCTGCTGAATGGCTTCGACCGTGGCGGCGTCCAGTTCTCCGGACAGGTGCACGCCACGAATCTCGGCGCCGATACGGCCGGCCACCGGATGGATTTCCAGCGCGTGGACAGCGGGTTTTACAGCGAGTGCGGCATTGCTCATGGGTAGACCCTCATCGACTGCTTGCGGTTGGACGGCAGCGAAGCATCGCTCTATCTATATTCCATTTACATCTAATAGATATTCACATGCTTCGTTGACGGAATAAGAGCTTGCATTTAAAACCTCAAGCAACCCTCGTCGCAAATGCCTTCGAGCTATTTTTAGGATGCCGGAAAAGCATATGGATCTTCGCCAGTTGCGCTACTTCATCGCCCTCAACGAACACCGCAGTTTTGTCCGTGCGGCGGACGCCATGGGCATCACCCAACCGGCATTCAGCCGCAGCATTCAAGGGCTGGAGCAGGAGTTCGGCTGCGTGCTGGTGGATCGCGGCAACAAGGATCTGCGCCCCACGCCCGAAGGCCAGGTGGTGCTGCAACACGCGCTGACCCTGGTGCAGGGCGCAGCGTTGCTCAGCGCGGAAGTGACGCAGATGACCAAGCTCGATGCCGGTGAACTGCACTTCGGCTGCGGCCCGGCCCCGGCGGTGAAACTGGTGCCGGATGCGGTGGCGCAATTCATCAACGCGCACCCGAAAGTGCGCACCTGTTTTCAGGTGGATAACTGGGAAAAACTCAGCCGCGCACTGAGCCGCGAAGAGATCGAATTCTTCATCGCCGACATCCGCCATTTCGAGGCCGATCCGAACTTCCAGACCCAGGCCCTGACACCCAAGCGCGGGGTGTTTTTCTGCCGCCCCGGGCATCCGTTGCTGGCCAAGGAAAGCCTGTCGACCAACGACATGTTCGACTATCCGCTGGCGACCACGCTGATCCCGCCGGGGATCCGCAAACTGCTGGCGAACCTCAGCGGCCGGATCGATTTTTCGCCGACCATCGAGACCGAGCATTTCCCGGCGCTGGTGAAGGTGGTGCTGCAATCCAATGCGATTGGCGTGGGCACGGAGGAGGCATTCGTCGAGGACATTGCCCAGGGTTCGCTGGCGCTGCTGCACTGGCGCAACCTGCCGCAGAATCTGGAGAGCATGAATGCGCGCTGCGGGATTGTCAGTCGCACAGGATTCCGCTTGTCGCCGGCAGCCAGAGCGATGATCGAGACGTTAGTGGCGGTGGATAAGCAGGCGATCAGCGTCGCGGTTTGAAGATCAAAGGATCGCAGCCTTCGGCAGCTCCTACAGGAGAACGCATTCCCCTGCAGGAGCTGCCGAAGGCTGCGATCTTTTTCTGTTAAAGCTTGGCCGCTGCCAACTCCGGCGCCACCCATTCACTGACCTTGAACGGTTTGCGAATCAGCTTCTGCTGCGCCGCCAGATCCACCGAGTCCTGCAATTTGCCGAGGAACACCGGGTCCAGCGTCGATGGGAACACTTCGCTGAGTTTCTGATCCTGCAGGTCCTGGGTCAGGATCACCGGTGGATAACTCGCCAGCCCGGACACCAGTTGCACGTAAGCGTCCTTGTTGCTGTCCTGGGTCAGCCATTCCACGGCCTGCTGCTGCGCCTTGAGCAGTTTTGCCACGACCTCCGGGTGCCCGTCGACAAACTTGCCGGTGCCGACCAGCACCGATTGCACACTGCCGGCGCCGCCCAGATCCTTGGTGCTGAGCGGCAACTCCGCCAGCCCTTTGGCTTGCAGCGCCGTCAGCCCTGAGCTGCCCCACGACGCGTCGATCTGCTTGGCCGCCAATGCCGCGACCGCGCCGCTGAAGTCGAGGTTGATCACTTTCAGATCCTTCTCGCTCAAGCCCTGGCTGGCCAGCGCCGCGTCAAACGACAGCTGCGTGGCGGTGCCACGGAAGATCGCTACGCGCTTGCCTTTCAGATCCTGCAGGGTCTTGATCCCCGACCCCGGCACCACGCCGAGATACTGCTTCACCCCACGCGCACTGGCGCTGAGCAAACGGGTGTCGAGTCCGTTGGATTTGCCGATGATCGCCGCCAGGTCGCCCAGATACGCCAGATCGACCTGACCGTTGGCAAACGCCTCGTTGATCACCGGCCCGGCGCCCTTGAAGAAGCTCCACTGAATCTTGATGCCCTGATCGGCGAAGGCTTTTTCGAAGATCTGCTGATCACGCAGCACGTCCACCACACCGCCGCCGCTGTGCTGGGTGCCGGCGCTCAGGTCGGGGACGGCGATCCTGATTTCCTTGAGTTCGTCGGCCTGCGCGGTAAACGCCAGCAGCCCCGCCAGCGCCGGGATGGCAAACAGGTTGAAGACACGTTTGAAGGGAAGGTTCATGGGTGCGGCTCCTTGATCACGACGGGCGTTGAGGAGCCGAAAGTAGGCCGAAGCACTACCTTCGCTTAAATACTATAAAAGAACATTTTTATAGCTTTTAACGCTAAGCGAGAAGTCACGCGGCTCGCAGCGGCGTATGCATTAACAGCATCGAAAATATTCTTCGAATGCATTGGATGCGCGTCGCCCTGCAGGCCTTAAATGGTCTGGCTTATCTCTTAATAGAATTGATTTTAATTTTTATAGATCGATTTTGCATACAACGCTAGCCAATTGTGGGAGCGGGCTTGCTCGCGAAGAGGCCGTGCCATTCACCATCATCGGTGCCTGACACTCCGTCTTCGTGAGCAAGCCCACTCCCACACAGGCACAGCGGTTCGCCATGCAATCCGACAACGGAGGTCACCCATGGCCCGTGATTCCCTGCTCAGCCTGCCGCTGCCCGCGCCGCCACTGAAAAATCGGCGGCAGTGGCCCAGCCTGAATCAACGTCTGTTGCCCTGGCTGCTGCCGATCAGCCTGTTCGCCCTGTGGTGGCTGGCCGCGCGCAATCAGTGGATGAGCGAACAGATCCTGCCGGCACCATCGCTGGTGTGGAACAGCGCCATCGAATTGTCCCATGGCGAGCTGTGGAGTCATTTGTGGATCAGCCTGCAACGCCTGCTCTGGGGCCTGCTCGCCGGGATTTCGGCGGGTGCGGTGCTCGGCGCTGCTCTGGGATTCAGTCGGCGTCTGGAACGTTTGATTTTCCCGACGTTCGCAGGTCTCGCGCAGGTGCCGACACTGGCGTGGATCCCGCTGTTCATGGTGTTTTTCGGCATTGGCGAAGTGTTGAAACTGGTGGTGCTGATCAAGGCCATCGTGGTGCCGGTGACTCTGCACACCTTGGTTGGTGTGCGTGATGCGCAGCCGAAACTGCGCGAAGCCGCTGCCGTGTTGCGCCTTCCTCCCTACTTGCTGATCCGGCGTCTGGTGTTGCCGGCCGCGCTGCCGGCGTTCATGGCCGGCGTGCGTCTGTCCCTGGCCGCTGGCTGGACTTCCTTGCTGGCGGTGGAGCTGCTGGCGTCCAGCGAAGGCATCGGTTACCTGATGGTCTGGGCGCGGCAATTGTTCATGCTCGACATCGTGTTCGTGTGCATCGCAGTCATCGGCCTGCTCGGCGTGGCGATGGATCGCGGTATCGGTTGGCTCGACCGCAAACTGGTGCACTGGCCGCACCCGGCGACTGCGGAAATCCGCCGTGGCCCGCGTTATGAAGGCTGGCAGCGAGTGCAACCGTGGCTGGTGCCGCTGGGCATGATCGGTGTGTGGCAAGTGGCGAGCGATCAGCAATGGATCGACGCCAACATCCTGGTCAGCCCGCTGGCAGTCTTGCAAACGGCAAAAAACGGTCTGCTCGATGGCACGCTGATCAGCGGCATGGCCCTGAGCCTCGGCCGCACTCTTGGCGGTCTGTTACTGGGTGGCGGCCTCGGTTTCGCCCTTGGCTTGCTGCTGGGTCTGTCGAAGATCAGCGAACGGCTGCTCGGCCCGACCCTCGCCGCCATTCGCCAGATCGCGATTTTCGCCTGGGTGCCGCTGCTCACTGCGTGGTTCGGTCTGGGTGAATTATCGAAGTGGGTATTCGTCGCCCTCGCCGCGTTCTTTCCGGTGTTCATCGCCACTCAGCGCAGCGTCGCCAACCTCTCGCCACAGCTCAACGAAGCCGCGCAGGTGCTGCGCCTGAGCCTCGGCCAACGCCTGCGCCGTCTGGTGCTGCCGGGTGCGGCGCCGGGGATTTTCGCCGGGCTGCGCCTGAGCCTGATCTACGCCTGGCTCGGCACCATCGGCGCCGAATACTTCATGCCATCCAACGGCGGCATCGGCAGCCAGATGATCGGCGCCCAACAACTGCTGCGCATGGACCTGATCATGGCCGGGATGCTGCTGGTCGGCCTCACCGGCGCCCTGCTCAACCTCATCGGCCAACGCCTGGAAATTCGCGCCACTCGCTGGAGACACGCATGAACGCACCGATTGTCAGCTTCACCCACGTAGGCAAATCCTTCGACGTCGACGGTTTCGAACTGGAGGCGATTCGCGAATTCAACCTCGACATCGCCGAAGGCGAATTCGTCGCCATTGTCGGTTCCAGCGGCTGCGGCAAATCCACTCTGCTTCGTCTGCTGGTCGGCCTCGACACGCAGTTTCGCGGGCAGATCAGCGTCGATGGCAAAGCCGTCAGCGGCATTGGCGGCGAGCGCGGCATCGTGTTTCAGGAGCACCGTTTGTTCCCATGGCTGACGGTGGCCGACAACATCGGTCTGGGCCTGGTCAACGAGCCGCTGAGCACCGCCGAAAAGCAGCAGCGCATCAACGATTTCATCGATCTGGTCGGCCTGCGCGATTTCACCCGCGCCTATCCGCATCAGCTCTCCGGTGGCATGGCCCAGCGCGTGGCGATTGCTCGAGGACTGGTCGCCAGTCCACGGATTCTGTTGCTCGACGAACCATTCGGCGCGCTCGACGCACTGACCCGCCAGCAGATGCAGGACGAGCTGCTGGCGATCCGTGACCGGGCAAAAATCACCACCATTCTGGTCACCCACGATGTGGAAGAAGCGATCTTCCTCGCCGACCGCGTAGTGGTGATGGAGCCGCGTCCGGGACGGATCAAGCAGGTGGTCGACATTGCCCTGCCGCACCCGCGTCAGCGCAGCAGTTTCGACTTCCATCAGTTGCGCGAAGAACTGCTGCACGAACTGACCAGCGACGACCATTACCAACCGAGCCTGCCAGTGCAGATCCGCGATCTGCCGCTGTCGTTCATTGCCTATTGAGAGGAGCTTTATCGATGCCGCAACGCCCCAACTTTCTGGTGATTCTGGCCGATGACCTCGGCTTCTCCGACCTCGGCGCCTTCGGTGGCGAAATCGCCACACCGAACCTGGATGCTTTGGCCAGCAACGGCCTGCGCCTGACCGATTTCCACACCGCACCGACCTGCTCGCCAACCCGTTCGATGCTGCTGACCGGCACCGATCACCACATCGCCGGCATCGGCACCATGGCCGAAGCGCTGACTCCGGAACTGATTGGCAAACCGGGTTACGAGGGTTATCTCAACGACCGCGTCGTGGCGTTGCCCGAACTGCTGCGCGAGGCCGGTTACCAGACGTTGATGAGCGGCAAATGGCATCTGGGCCTGACGGCTGAACTGGCGCCGCAGGCCCGCGGTTTCGAGCGTTCGTTCTCGTTGCTGCCGGGGGCGGCCAACCACTACGGCTTCGAACCGATCTACGACGAACACACCCCGGGCCTGCTGAAATCGACCCCGGCGCTGTACATCGAAGACGACACTTTTATTGATGAACTGCCCAAGGATTTCTACTCGTCGGACGCCTTCGGCGACAAGCTGCTGCAGTACCTCAAGGAGCGCGATCAGAGCCGGCCATTCTTCGCCTATCTGCCGTTCTCCGCACCACACTGGCCGTTGCAGGCACCGGCCGAGGTGGTCGAAAAATACCGTGGCCGTTACGACGCCGGCCCCGAAGCCCTGCGCCTGGAACGCCTGGAAAAACTCAAGGCGCTGGGGCTGATCGAGCCGGATGTCGAGCCGCATCCGCTGATTCAACTGAACACGCAATGGGCTGCGCTGAGCGATGAGCAGCGACAGATTTCCGCGCGGGCGATGGAGGTCTACGCAGCGATGGTCGAGCGCATGGACTGGAACATCGGCCGGGTGGTCGATTACCTGCGCCAGCAGGGACAGCTCGATAACACCTTCATCCTGTTCATGTCCGATAACGGCGCCGAAGGCGCGCTGCTGGAAGCGTTCCCCAAGTTCGGACCGGAACTGCTGACCTACCTGAATCAGCATTACGACAACAGCCTGGACAACATCGGCCGCGCCAATTCCTACGTCTGGTATGGGCCGAGCTGGGCGCAGGTGGCGACGGCGCCGTCACGGCTGTTCAAGGCGTTTACCACCGAAGGCGGGATCCGTGTGCCGGCGCTGCTGCACTACCCGCAATTGCCAATCAAAGGGCAGATCAGCCATGGCTTCGGCACGGTGATGGACATCACTCCGACGATTCTCGATCTGGCGGGTATGCGCCATCCGGGCAAACAGTGGCACGGCAAACCGGTGGCGCCGTTGCGTGGCAAATCGTGGTTGGGCTTTTTGTCCGGCGAGACGGCGCAGGTGCATGATGAGCACACCGTTACTGGCTGGGAATTGTTTGGTCGCCGGGCGATTCGCCAAGGGTCGTGGAAAGCGGTGTGGATCCCCGGGCCGGTGGGTCCGGCGACCTGGCAGCTTTATGACCTGAGCAGTGATCCGGGGGAGATTCATGATCTGGCGGCGAGTCAGCCGGACGAGCTCAACAACTTGATCGGGCACTGGCAGCAGTATGTGGAGGAGACTGGTGTGATTCTCAGTGCCTCGCCGTTTCAGCCGGATTGATGTTGTCTGATCCGGTGCCTTCGCGAGCAAGCCCGCTCCCACAGTTGAAATGCGTTCCCCTGTGGGAGCGGGCTTGCTCGCGAAGAGGCCCGCAAATTCACCATCAAGCCTGAGCCGTACGCGCCTCCTCCGCTACCACTTCATCCCTGCGGACAAACCGGTTAGCCCGCCCAAACGTGCCGAAATCATTGAACCGCACGCCCATCTCGCGCATCACCTTGTGCGCCACCGGCACGGTCAGCTGCCGGATGTAAAACGGCTCCTTCACCACAAAATGGTGAATCCCGTGGCTGCTGCCGAAGTTGAAGCAGAACGCCTGCAGCGGCCATAACCACCACGGGTTCAACACCTGGCATTGCTGCAGCACGTTGCCTGCTTCGATGTCGCCGTAGTAGTGCATGTTCGAGCTGATGAAATGCAGGCAAAAGGTGCGCAGCACGTTCGGGCCGATAATCACCACCGCTGCGATGTCAATGATATGCATCACTGACAGCATGTTAGCTGACCATTCGATCGGCGAACCCATCAGGTAGGCAATACCGTTCGCCGCATGGAAACCGAGGAACACGTACCACGCACCCCAGTGCACCAGCGCCAGCGGCGCATAGACTTTCAGTGTACGTTTGATGATGCTGAACTTGTGCGCCCAGGTCTTGGCCCTAAGCATGCGGATGAACGCCGACATCACGTTGTCACCGACCATCAGCAACCGCGCAAACCCCCAAGGCTCACCGTTGGTGATCGCGCGTTCTTCCATATCGGTTTCAGTGCCGGAGACCTTGTGATGATTGAGGTGCAGATGGCGGCGGATCCACGGGTTGATCGTGCTCGGCCGCGCCAGCCACACCAGGCCCATCATCAGGTTATGCGGCACGCGTTGTTTACGGAAATACATGCTGTGGATCAGGTCGTGCTCCAGCTCATGGGTCAGCGAAGCGAAAAATGCGTTGAGCAACAGGCACACCCACCAGGCCATGTGGCCCGTGATGTACAACGTCGCCGAACCGATCATCCCGGCCAAAGCAAAGGCCAGAATGCCCGCACCGAGGGCGTCCTGATGCTGCAGGATCGGGTAACGCTCACGCAGTTCGACGCCCTTGGCCAGCACCACTTCGCGAATATGCGCTGATCGCTGGACAGCATTGTGTCGCTGGGGACTTGCAGAAGTACGGTCCATGCTTCCATCCTCTGTTTATTGATGTTCGCATCCTGCCTTGCCAATGCTTTAGTGGTGGTAGCCGTGAACGCCAACCTGTTGACCGGAAGCGCCAATCAGCATGAAGGAACCGACCTCTCTCGCCAGCTGGACCCGTGCCTTGCGTAAGCAACTCGATGCGCTGGGGCTGGACAGTATCGGCCTGTGCCAGCAGGCCGGGCTCGATCCGCAACTGATGGACGACCCGAACGCGCGGTATCCGTTGTCCGGTACCACGCGCCTGTGGGAACTGGCGGTGCAGTTCAGCGGTGATCCGGCCATCGGCCTGCGGGTCTCGCGCTTCGTCAGCCCGACCACGTTCCATGCGCTCGGTTATGCGCTGGTGGCCAGCGGCAGCCTGCGCGAGGTGTTCGAACGCATCGTGCGTTATCACCCGGTGGTCAGCGATGCGCTGGAGCTGGAACTGAGCCGCCACGACGACCGCTATCAATTCCGTCTGAAAATTCCGTCAGGTAATCCCGCGCCAGCCTTTGAAGCCATCGATGCCTTTGCCGCGATCTACGTGCGCACCTGCCGCAATCGCCTGGGTCGCGATTACGCGCCGTTGGCGGTGTACCTGCGCCGCCCGGAACCGTCCGATGCACATCAATGGCACAAGGTGTTCCGCGCGCCCGTGCATTTCTCCTCCCCTGAAGATCGCCTGGAGTTCGCCCTCGCCGACTTCGACAGCCACCTGGACGACGCCAACCCGGAACTGGCCGAACACAACGAAGCGGTGCTCAAGCGCACCCTGGCCCAGCTCAAACCGCTGACCTGGGAGCGCAAGGTGCGCGACGCCATTGAGGAACAACTGCCCGAAGGCGAACCCAGCGCCGAACGCATCGCCCAGGCCTTGCACCTGAGCTTGCGCAGCCTGCAACGGCACTTGGCGGATGAGGGCTGTCGCTTCGACACGCTGCTCAACGAGAGCCGCGAGAATCTGGCACTGCTGCACCTGCGCGATCCGCAGTGTTCGCTGAGTGAAGTCAGTTACCTGCTGGGATTTGCCGACACCAGCAGCTTCAGCCGCGCGTTCAAGCGCTGGACCGGAATGACGCCGGGGCAGTTTCGCGATCAGCTGCGCTGAACATCAGCCCTTGATCAAGCTGCGTTGCAGGCCGGAAGTCCACTGTTCGATCATTGCCTCGCCCACTTCGGCAAACTCGGGATGCTTGCGACTGTATTCGGCCATTTCCTCCATCGCCATCTGCATGCCATGAGCCACTTGTTGCAGTAATTCGTTGCAACGCGCCTCGGTCAGGTTGCATGCCGTACGACCGAACCGCACCAGCATCTTGTACTTGGGCCAGGCTTTTGAACCGCCCAGCAGCAGCGCCATGCTGTCGCTCTTGATATAAACCGACGTTGTGATGATGTCGTACGCCGGCGCGAGCCTGACGGATGACTGCTCTGCACAATCTTCGTAAAGCACGCCGAAGTTCTTCAGATGCGCATCACCGTTTTTCAGCCCCGCGGACAACGCGACAATCTTGAAAAACGCTTCCAGGGCAGAGCCCAGCAACTGCGGCGAAACGAATGCCTTGATCTGCCGCGCGGCACCTTCATAGGAACCGTCGTATTTGGCCTTCGACGGCCACCCGTTCAGTACACAGAAATCTTCGAAACCCAGGTACCCCGAATCGCTCAGGTCAAAACGCTCGACCACCAGAAATTTGCCGCGCTCGCTGAGCTCGAATGTTGGCACTTCAAGACCGCAGTGCTGCGCCGCCCGCATACAGAAATATTCGTTGGTTGCCAGCTGCGGATACTCTTCGGCGCGAAAGGCCTTGACCAGATGAGTCGCCCCCCGATGAGTCAGGCGATCAATCGCCGCAGCGCTGTCACGCACCAGCACTTTGGGCTGCACGCCAGACACTCCGGAATACTGACCGTAGGTCTGTAACAGATCTTCGAACAGCCCCTGGGCACCATCGTGCACCAGCAGATCGCTGAGGGATGTTGCCGGAGGCTGATCAGTCGCCGGTGCGCTGGCAATTGCCAGACGGCCGAGCTGATGAGGCCCGACGATAGCCAACAAAGCAAAATCATCGAAGCCACGCACGGCTTTACTGAAGCGTCGCATCAACTCCTCACGCAGCGCGCCTTCGGGCAGGTTCATCTCGAAGACGGGGTGAATGCCATGTTCCCAGCCATAGCTGTCCAGGCGAGTGGGCATCGTCAGCGATACCGCGTTGTCGGCGCTGGCATCTTCGCGATAACTGAACACACTGTCGTCGCGAACCTGCCCGCGCCCCAGCGTCCCGACCACCTGTTCACCCACACGGATGTGCAACCTGTCCGGCGTTTCAGTCATGGAAATTCACTTTTTGCAGAGTGTCGAGGGTTGGGCGATTGGACTTGCGGGGAACGGCAACCAGCTCGTAACCGAAGCCGTTGAGTATCGCCTCAACCTTGCGCAGGCCGATTTCAGAGACCGTGTTGTTTTCGATCCCCGAGATGGTGGCGCGGCTCATGCCGTATTGTTGAGCCAGTGCCTGCTGAGAGAGTTTGCGCGCCTTGCGCAAGCTTCTGATCACTTCGCCGATCTGTTCCATTGCGCAAACCTGCACTGTTTACGATGCATTTATAGATAAGTAAATGAAATGCATCACATGCGATGCACTAGTCACCAAACTCTAGCTGAGTTTCAGAATACTTGCACGGCGCATCATTGGCTCAGGACAAAACCCAACTCAAACACTGTGCCACTCGCATTACTGCTCACCCTGACCTGCCCGCCATGCAACTGCATGATCGACTGCACAATCGCCAGCCCCAGCCCACCGGAATCTCCAGGCTGTGCCCGTGAAGGGTCGACGCGATAGAAGCGATCGAACAGTTTGCCCAGATGCTCTGGCGCGATGATCGGGCCGTGGTTGTGGACCTGCAGCCAGCACACGCCCGGCTCATCGTGGCGGCGCAGGCTGATCAGCGTGCCTTCATCGGCGTGGCGCACCGCGTTGGCCAGCAGATTACCGACGGCGCGCTGCAGCAGTTGCTGGTCGGCCAGCAGTTCGCCGTGCAGTGCATTTTCCAGACGGATATTGCGGTCGTCCGCCAGCGCTTCGAAGTAATCGCACAACTCGCTGCCGGCGCTGTGCAGCTCCAGCGTGCGCAAGTCCAGCGCCCGTTCCGCCTGTTCGGCGCGGGCGAGGAACATCAGGTTCTCGGCCATGCGTTTGAGGCGTTCGAACTCTTCCATGTTCGAGGCCAGCAATTCCTGATACTCCGCCGTGCTGCGCGGGTGATTCAGCGCCTGGCCGTTGCTGGCGAGCAAGGTGTGCAGCGGGGTGCGGATCTCGTGAGCCAGATCGGCAGAAAACTGCGACAGCCGCTGCACGCTGTCGTCCAGCCGCGCGAGCATGCCGTTGAGCGCCTGCACCGGTTCGAGCAGTTCGACGGGGGTGCCGCTGGCGAGCAGGCGCTGGTCGAGGCTGCGCAGATCAATGCCGCGCACCGCCGCGCTTAACTGGCGCAACGGTTGCAGACCACGGCGCAGCAAAACCAGCCCCAGCGCGAACGCCAGCAACGCGCCAAGCCCGACGGCTAGGTACAGGCGCAAGCGATAACTGGCGAGCATCTGTTCACGTTCAGTAAGCACCTTGCCGGCGATCACGGTGAGCGGTTCGCCGTTCGGCCCTTGAGCGTCACCGGCCAACAGCGCCAGCTCGGCGCCGTCAGGCGCCTGCCAGGTCAGCACATCGCGACGCTGCGGCGTTTGCTCGCGTGCGATCGCGTTCATTCGTGGCAGCTCGCGCTGACGCGGGTTGATCGCGATCACGTTCGAGCCATCGGCCCGCCGCACCAACAGCAGGCTATCGAGGTTACCGAGCATGTTCTGATACAGCCGTGGCCGCGCCTGCAAGGCGCCGAGGCTGTCGCTGTCGGCAAGTAAGGCGCGCACTTGCTCCAGGCGGCCAAGCAACGCCAAGTCATCCCGATAGGCGATCTCCGAGTCGAGCGAGCGGTAGAGAAACAAACCGATCGCACTCAACACCAACGCGCAGACCACGGCGAACGCCAGCGCCAGACGCCAGGCGATCGACCTAGACCGCATCGTCGGGCGCCTCCAGCTGATAGCCGACCCCGCGCACGGTGTGGATCAGTTTCGGCATGTACGGATCATCGACCTTGGCCCGCAGGCGGCGCACCGCGACTTCGACCATATTGGTATCGCTGTCGAAATTGAGGTTCCACACCTGCGAGGCGATCAGCGTGCGCGACAGCACTTCGCCCTGACGGCTGGCGAGCAGTTGCAGCAGGGCGAATTCCTTGTTGGTCAGGGCGATGCGCTGGCCGCCGCGACTGACCCGACGCCGTAGCACGTCAATCTCGAGGTCGGCGATGCTGTAGGACTCGGCCTCGCGCAGCGGCCCGCGCCGCAGCAGCGTACGCACCCGCGCGAGCAGTTCGGCGAAGGCGAAGGGCTTGAGCAGATAATCATCGGCGCCGAGTTCGAGGCCGCGCACGCGGTCTTCGATGGCGTCCTTGGCGGTCAGGAACAACACCGGGGTGGCGCCGCGCTGGCGGATCAGTTGCAGCAGTTGCCAGCCATTGAGGCCCGGCAGCATCACGTCGAGGATGATCAGGTCGTAGGCCTGCTGCTCGATGAAATAGCGCCCATCGAGGCCATTGAGCGCCACGTCCACGGCAAATCCCGATTCGCCCAGGCCTTTGGCCAGGAAATTCGCGGTTTTGGCTTCATCTTCTACGACCAGCAAACGCATGGCACACCTCGATTGATCAGGCACACAGGCTAGGCGCCTTCGGCGGCGTTGCCCATTACAAACTTGTAATCGGACTGACGGGGTTCTGACGAAGAGCGGCGATTAAGGTGACGACCTTAGCTTTTGGAGCCTGTCCATGACCGTCAAATACCTCGCAGCCAGTCTCGCCCTCGGCCTCAGCGCCAGCGCCAGCGCTTTCGCCGCCCCTGAATTGCCGCGCCACGCTGACCTGGATCTGAAAACCGCACGCCTGCTGGCCGACTCGGCACTGAGCAATTGCAGCGGTACGGTGTCGGTGCTTGACCGTGGCGGCAATCTGCTGGTGACCCTGCGCGGCGACGGCATCGGCCCGCACAACACCGCTGCCAGCCAGCGCAAGGCCTACACCGCGCTGTCGACGAAAACCCCGACCCGGCTGTTCGCCGAGCGCGCCCGCAGCAACCCGGAAACCGCCAACCTCAACACCCTTGATGAGCTGCTGTTGCTCGGCGGCGGTATTCCTTTGTTCGTCGCTGATGAACTGGTCGGCGCCATGGGTGTGGCCGGATCCGGCGGCGGCGAGCAGGACGAAAACTGTGCCATCAAAGCCGCCGAAAAGGCCGGCCTGACCCTCACCCGTTCCCAATAAGGAGACTGACCATGACCAGCCTGCGCATGACCTTCGCCGCACTCGGCCTGAGTGCCTTCTCCAGCCTGGCGCTGGCCGCCGGTAATCCACTGAGCGTGCACGTGCTCAATCTGGAAAACGGCCTGCCGTCTCCCGGAATCAACGTGACCCTGGAAAAACACGTCGGCCAGAACTGGCAGCCACTGGCCCAGGGCACCACCAACGAACAGGGACGCATCGCCGAACTGTTCCCGGCCAAACAGCCCTTCGAGGCGGGTGAATACCGGGTGGTGTTCAAGACCGGCGAGTATTTCGAGAAGAACAAGCGCGAAACGTTTTTCCCGGAGATTCCGGTGATTTTCCAAGTGAAGCAGACGGACCAGCACTACCACATCCCGCTGCTGCTCAGCCCTTATGGGTTCTCGACCTATCGCGGTTCGTAAGCCGCACTCCTTCAGGTTCTGTGATTTGGCTGAGAACCCTGTGGGAGCTGGCTTGCCAGCGATGGCGTCAGTTCAACAAACACGCATGTCGACTGATGCACCGCAATCGCTGGCAAGCCAGCTCCCACAGTGGAACGGTGTGAGTTTTCAGAGCGTGGCAAGGGCACGCAGCCGCTCGGCATCGAGAATCTCGATCTCGCCATACCCCAGCCCGATAATCCCCTGCCCCTGCAGATCCTTGAGGATCTGGTTGGTGGTCTGGCGTGACAGCGACAGCATCGACGCCAACTGCTCTTGCGGCAGTTGCAGCACACGGCGCGGCGGGTCGAGTTCGCCGTAGCCTTCGGCGATCATCAACAAACGATGGGCCAGACGCGCCGGGGCCGGTAGCAGACTGAGCTGTTCGAGGTTGATGAAGGTCAGGCGCAATTTCTGGCTCATCAGCAATGCCAGATGCCGCCAGTACACCGGCTGTTCATCGAGGATTTTCAGCAGCGTGGCCTGCGGGATATTCAGCAGGGTGCACGGCCCGACCGCATAAGCATCGTGAGTGCGTGGCTGGCCGTCGAACAGGCAGATTTCGCCGAACCAGTGCGGCGCCTCCACCAGGCTCAGCAGCGCCTCCTTGCCCTGCTCGCTCACCGCCCCGATCCGGATCGCCCCATCGAGCACCGCGTACAACCCGCACGGCGCATCGCCACGCTGAAACAACCGCTGCCCCGCCGTCAGCCGCCGCTCCCGGGCCGCCGCCAGCAGACTATCCTGAAAGGATGTTGGCAGATGACTGAACCATTGCCCGGTCATCAGCTGTAAACGCTTATCCATGATCACTCCCAATTGTCGCCTGCCTGACAGAGCGAACGCCGAACCCGGGGCATGCTGCTCTCACCCTACAGGAGGAACAACAATGAAAAGCCTCGTCGATCATTTGAGTCAATACGCCGCCTACCACCGCGACCCGCGCAACATCGCCAGCCACTTTATCGGCATTCCGCTGATTGTGGTGGCGGTGGCGGTTTTGTTGTCGCGGCCAGAATGGACGCTGGGCGACGTGTGGCTATCGCCGGCGGTGCTGCTGGCGCTGGCCTCGGCGTGGTTCTACCTGCGCCTGGAAGTGAAGCTCGGCGTGCTGATGACGGTGCTGATGGGCCTGGCGGTCTGGGCCGGACATGCGCTGGCGCAGCAGAGCACCATGGTCTGGCTCAGCAGCGGGTTGGCGATGTTTGTGATCGGCTGGGTGATCCAGTTTGTCGGGCACCACTACGAGGGGCGCAAACCGGCGTTTGTCGATGACGTGAGCGGGCTGATTGTCGGGCCGCTGTTTGTGGTGGCCGAATTGGCGTTCCTGCTCGGCATGCGGCATGAGTTGAAAGAGCAGATCGAGGCGCGGGCGGGGGTGGTGCGGGTCAATCCGAATCGCAAAGCAGCGGCTTAGGCCGCTTGAAAGATCGCAGCCTGCGGCAGCTCCTACATTGGAATGCATTTCCTGTAGGAGCTGCCGCAGGCTGCGATCTTGTGCTTTTAGAGGCCGGCGACTTTCTGCCAGACCTTCGGCTTGAAGAACAGGGTTTCACCCTTGGCCAGTCCGATCAGGCTGTCGTGATCCTTCACCACTTCCGCCTCGATCAGATCCGTCTGCCCTTCGACCTTCAACGTCACCCGCGTGGTCGCGCCCAATGGGCGAATATCACGCACTTCAGCGGCGTGGTGATCTTCCAGCTCATGCTTGGACAACGACACTTCGTGCGGACGGAACAGCACGTGGTTGTCGTCGCTGAGCAGCAAGCGGTTCGAGTCGCCGAGGAAGTGATAAACGAAATCGCTGGCCGGGTTTTCGTAGACGTCGCCCGGCGAGCCGATCTGCTCGATCACGCCCTTGTTCATCACCACGATGCGGTCGGCGACTTCCATCGCTTCTTCCTGGTCGTGGGTCACGAACACCGAAGTCAGGTTGATGTCTTCGTGCAGCCGTGCGAGCCAGCGGCGCAGCTCTTTACGCACCTTGGCGTCGAGAGCGCCGAACGGCTCGTCGAGCAGCAGCACCTTCGGTTCCACCGCCAACGCGCGCGCGAGAGCGATACGCTGACGCTGACCGCCGGAGAGTTGCTCCGGGTAGCGATCCGACAGCCAGTCCAGCTGCACCATGTTCAGCAGCTCATGCACCTTGGTGGCGATCTGGCTTTCACTCGGGCGCTGGTTTTTCGGTTTCATGCGCAGGCCGAATGCGACGTTGTCGAATACCGTCATGTGGCGGAACAAGGCGTAGTGCTGGAACACGAAACCAACGTTGCGATCACGCACGTCGTGGCCGGAGACGTCTTCGCCGTGAAACACAATGTTGCCCTGATCCGGAGTTTCCAGGCCGGCAATAATGCGCAGCAAGGTGGTCTTGCCGCAGCCGGACGGGCCGAGCAACGCCACCAGTTCACCGCTGTGGATGTCCAGGCTGATGTTGTCCAGCGCCTTGAACGCATTGAAATTCTTGCTGACGTTACGCACTTCGATCGACATGAATTATTCCTCCTCGGCGATGGCGCGCAGGCGGTAGATACGGTTTTAGCTCCACTGCTTGAGCAG
>NZ_JBIVMY010000005.1:156796-168271 GCF_044753325.1 Pseudomonas sp. NPDC088414
AACAGCGCCAGGATCAGCAACAGGCTCGCCACAGCGAACGCGCCCACGTGGTTGTATTCGTTGTAGAGGATCTCGACGTGCAGCGGCAAGGTGTTGGTCACCCCGCGAATGTGCCCGGAGACCACCGACACCGCACCGAACTCACCCATGGCCCGCGCAGTACACAGCACCACGCCATAGATCAGGCCCCATTTGATGTTGGGCACGGTGACATGCCAGAACATCTGCCAGCCATTGGCGCCGAGCAGGCGCGCGGCTTCCTCTTCCTGCGTGCCTTGTTCCTGCATCAGCGGGATCAGCTCGCGGGCCACGAACGGCACGGTGACGAAGATCGTCGCCAGGACGATGCCCGGCAGGGCGAAGACGATCTGGATATCGTGATCCTGTAGCCACGGCCCGAACAGGCCCTGAGCGCCGAACATCAGCACGTAGACCAGACCGGCGATCACCGGCGACACCGAGAACGGCAGATCGATCAGCGTCACCAGCATGCTCTTGCCGCGGAACGAGTATTTGCTCACACACCACGCGGCGCTGACGCCAAACACCAGGTTCAACGGCACCGAAATCAGTACGGCGATCACCGTGAGTTTCAGCGCCGACAAGGCGTCCGGTTCAAAAATCGCCGTGAAGAATGCACCGAGGCCATTTTTCAGCCCCTGCGACACCACGATGAACAACGGCAACACCAGAAACAGGAAAAAGATCAGCCAGCCGAGACCGATCAGGATTCTGCGCGAAGTAGCACTGCCACGGCGGGCAGCGTTGGCCGAGGACGCGGCCGCAATAGACGATTGGGACATGTTCGCGCCTCCTTATGGGGTTTCGATGCGCCGCTGCAACAGGTTGATCAGCAGCAACAGGACGAAGGAAACCACCAGCATCAGCACGCCGATGGAAGTGGCGCCGGTGTAATCGTACTGGTCGAGTTTGACCATGATCAGCAGCGGCAGAATCTCGGTTTTCATCGGCATGTTGCCGGCGATGAAAATCACCGAGCCGTACTCGCCGACGCCGCGGGCGAACGCCAGGGCAAAACCGGTCAGCCAAGCCGGCAACAGCGCTGGCAGGAGGATATGGCGGAACACCTGCAACGGTTTCGCGCCAAGGCAGGCGGCGGCTTCTTCGACTTCACGGGGAATGTCAGCCAGTACCGGCTGCACCGTGCGCACCACGAACGGCAGCGTGACGAAAGTCAGCGCCAGGGTGATACCCAAAGGGGTGTAGGCGATCTTGAAACCGAGGTCGGCGGCGAACTGGCCGACCAAACCGGTCGGGGTGTACAGCGCGGTCAGGGCGATACCGGCCACCGCCGTCGGCAGGGCGAACGGAAGGTCGATCATCGCGTCGATGACCTTGCGCCCGGGGAAGGTGTAGCGCACCAGCACCCAGGCCAGCAGCGTGCCGATGATGCCGTTGATGATCGCCGCACACAGCGCGGTGCCGAAGCTCAGCTTCAAGGCTGCCAGCACGCGTGGCGCGGTGATGATCGTCCAGAACTGATCCCAGGTGAGTTGGGCGGCGTGGACGAACATCGCCGCCAGCGGGATAAGCACAATCAGGCTGAGGTACACCAAGGTGTAACCCAGCGTCAGCCCGAAGCCGGGTATGACGGGGGAGATACGACGCGACATAAAAGTCCTTGGTTGTGTGGCGAGGGAGCTTGCTCCCGCTGGACTGCGCAGCAGTCCCTACCTCTTATGAGCGCTGCGCACTCAGGCGGGAGCAAGCTCCCTCGCCACAATGAGTCCGGGTTGTGCTCAGATTACTGCGCCTGATAGATCTGGTCGAACACGCCACCGTCGTTGAAGAATTTCGGCTGCGCGGTTTTCCAGCCGCCGAAGTCCTTGTCGATGGTCACCAGTTCCAGTTTCGGGAACTGCTGGGCGTACTTCGCCGCCACGTCCTTGTCACGCGGGCGGTAGAAGTTCTTCGCGGCGATCTCTTGACCGGCCGGGCTGTACAGGTGCTTGAGATAGGCTTCGGCGATCTGCTCGTTGCCCTTTTTCTCGGCGTTCTTGTCGACTACCGCCACCGGTGGCTCGGCAAGGATCGACAGCGACGGCACGACGATGTCGAACTTGTCGGCGCCGCCATCTTCTTTCAGCGCCAGGAACGCTTCGTTTTCCCAGGCCAGCAACACGTCACCCTGACCGTTGTTGACGAAGGTGATGGTCGAGCCACGAGCGCCGGTGTCCAGTACCGGAACATGCTTGAACAGGGTCTGCACGTACTCTTTGGCTTTTTCTTCGCTGCCGCCGTTGGCTTTCAGGCCGTAGGCCCAGGCGGCAAGGAAGTTCCAGCGCGCACCGCCGGAGGTTTTCGGGTTCGGGGTGATCACCGAAACGTCGTTCTTGACCAGGTCGCCCCAGTCCTTGATGCCTTTCGGGTTGCCCTTGCGCACCAGGAACACGATGGTCGAGGTGTACGGAGTGCTGGCGTCCGGCAGACGCTTCTGCCAGTCGGCCGGCAGGGTCTTGCCGAGCTTGGCGATTTCGTCAATGTCGCCGGCCAGTGCCAGGGTCACGACGTCGGCGCGCAGACCGTCGATCACCGCCCGGCCCTGCTTGCCCGAACCGCCGTGGGATTGCTGGATTTTCACGTTGTCGCCAGCGTGTTCTTTTTTCCAGAAGTTGATGAATTCGGCGTTGTAGTCCTGATACAGCTCGCGCGTCGGGTCATACGACACGTTGAGCAGTTCGTAATCCTTGGCAACTGCGGAACCGGCAAACACAGCGCTGGCCAGCGCGGCCAAAGCGTAACGGCGAATCGACGACATGGTGAAAGCTCCTGGAATTCTTGGTGGTGGCTTTTTCTTATGTATTGCGCAAATCGGGTGTGCCGGTTCAAAGATCGCAGCCTTCGGCAGCTCCTGCGCACAGCCCCCTGCAGGCGCTGCCGCAGGCTGCGATCTTTTGATCTTCAAATCAGCTCGGCTTGTTACCCGGCTGCTGCAAACGGAATTTCTCTTTGCGTTCGATCTGCACGACCTGGGCGTTGTGCACAGTGATCTCCACTGCGCCAAATCGCAGATCGCGCAGGGCGCTCTGGATTTCACGCAAGATCGTGGTTTCGTCCTGACCGTCAACGCTGCGAAGGGATGCGCTCATGGTGCTGCTCCTTTGAATGGGATTTGCCTGGCAGTGGGCGGCACTGCGTTCGGCGTGGGAGCAATATAAGAGAGTCGCAGATATTCTTAAAAAGACTATTTAAGAATGTTTATATAACTGGAAAACATTATGTGGCGGGGCAAGGGTTTGCGCGGTGTTCACGCGACGAAAGAACACCGCAACCCCTGTGGCGAGGGAGCTTGCTCCCGTTCGAGTGCGAAGCGCTCGCCGTTTTTTTTGGCCTGCTACGCAGTCCAGCGGGAGCAAGCTCCCTCGCCACAGAATCGGATTCAACCGATAAACGGTGCGCGCGCCCAATCAATCTCCCCCGCCGGCACCGGCCGCCCAAACCAGTAGCCCTGCCCCAGATCGCACTCCTGCTCCAGCAGAAACGCCGCCTGCTCGGTCTGCTCGATCCCTTCGGCATGCACCTGCATGCCCATGCTACGAGCCAGTGCGATGATTACCCGGACAATCGCCGCGTCGTCCTCGTCCCATGGCAGGCCGGCGACAAAACCCTGATCGATCTTGAGCTTCTGCACCGGCAGGCGCTTGAGTCGCAGCAGCGACGAATAGCCGGTGCCGAAATCGTCGATGGCCAAGCGAATACCCAGCTCGCGCAACCGGTGCATTTGTTCCAGCGCCACTTCCGGATCATCCATCACCGCACTTTCGGTGACTTCCAGCTCCAGATATGCCGGATCCAGCCCGGTCTCGTGCAGCACCTGCGCCACCTGCTGATACAGCTCACGCCGGGCAAACAGGCGCGACGACACGTTCACCGCGACAAACGACAGCACAATCCCGGCCTGCTGCCACTGACACATCTGCGAACAGGCCTGGCGCATCACCCACGCATCGATTTCGGCGATCAGGCCAGTGCGCTCGGCAATCGGGATGAACTCCGCCGGCGACACCAGACCGCGCTGCGGATGCTGCCAGCGCACCAGCGCTTCAACGCCGATCAGGCGACTGCTGTGCAAATCGTGCACCGGTTGGTAATAGACCCGCAGTTCCTGTTGCTCCAGCGCGCGGCGCAGTTCGAAGGCGATCTCGACCCGTTGCTGCGCGTGGGCGGTCAGCTCTTCGGTGTACAACGCATAACCGTTGCGGCCGCTGCTCTTGGCCTTGAACAGCGCGGCGTCGGCATTGCGCAGAAGTTGGTCGGCACTCAACGCATCACTGGGGAACAGGCTGATACCGATACTCGCGTTGATGAACAGCTCATGCGCATCGATGCAGAATGGCTCCTTCAGCGCATCGAGAATGCGCTGAGCCAGCGCCGCCGCCTGCACCAGCTGTGGACAACTTTCCGCCAGCACCGCGAACTCGTCACCGCCAAGCCGCGCCAGAGTAATTCCGGGGCCGAACAGTTCCTGCAGGCGTGCCGCCACGGCTTTGAGCAAGCGGTCACCGACGTTGTGGCCGAGGCTGTCGTTGATCATCTTGAAGTGATCCAGATCGATCATCAGCAACGCGCAGCCGCGCTTGTGGATCTGCGCCGACGCCAGCGCCTGCTCGGCGCGGTCGCTGAACAGCAGGCGATTGGGCAGATCGGTCAGTGGATCGTGGTGCGCGAGGTGCTTGAGTTCGTGTTCGGAATCCTTGATCGCACTGATGTCGGAAAACACCGCCACATAATGGCTGAGGCGGCCCTGATCGTCGTGAATCACGCGGATGGTCTGCCACTGTGGATAAATCTCGCCGCTCTTGCGCCGGTTCCAGATTTCCCCGCTCCATTCGCCCTCGCTCTCCAGCGTGGCGAACATTGCCTGATAGAAGCCCGGCGGATGGTGGCCGGACTTGAACAGGCTTGGCTGATGCCCGAGGACTTCTTCGCGCTGATAGCCGGTGATCTCCATGAACGCGCGATTGACGTGCACGATCAACCCCTGACGGTCGGTGACCAGCACCCCTTCACGGGTGCAATCGAACACCGCAGCCGCCTGGCGCAGGCGCTCACGGTCAGCCTGACGCTCACGCAACCGCGCGCCGATGCCGAGAAACTCGCACAAGCGAACGCGCGCCAGAAAGATCAGCCCGGCACTGAGCGCCGCCCAGACGTAACCGTTGATCAGTTGCCATCGCTGCAGATCGACAGACTCATCAAAGAAACTGTTCAATAAGTAACCAGTGCCCTGCAGCCAGACGACAGCAAGCACCAGGTAAAGCAGCGCTGCACGCAAGGCATCGCGGTAAGTGGCAGGCATTCGGCTGTCCATGTCCCTACAAAAAAGGTTGGAATTATAGGTGAAGAAACATCCAGCGACTCTTATCTGAAAGGGCGACTGGTTTTATCTGTGTGCTTGGTGATAATGCAACGGCTGTTTTTATCTTTATCGAGGGCCCTATAGCCTATGTGGTACGAAGGTTTTCTTGGCTTGTCGGCCTGGTCTCTGGTCGCGGTCACCCTGCTGATGACCCACGTGACAATTGTCGCCGTCACGGTCTATCTGCACCGTTATTCGGCCCACCGTTCGCTTGAGCTGAACGCCGGTCTGAAACACTTTTTCCGCTTCTGGCTGTGGCTGACCACGGCGCAGAACACCCGCGAGTGGACTGCCATCCATCGCAAACACCACGCCAAATGCGAAACCGAAGATGACCCGCACAGCCCGGTCATCAAGGGCCTGTCCACCGTGCTGCGCAAAGGCGCCGAGCTGTATCGCGCCGAAGCCGAGAACCCGGAAACCCTGCGCATCTACGGCAAGAACTGCCCGGAAGACTGGATCGAGCGCAACCTCTACAGCCGCTATCCGCTGCTGGGCGTGGCGATCATGGGCGTCATCGACCTGCTGCTGTTCGGCACCATCGGTATCACCATCTGGGCGATCCAGATGATGTGGATTCCGGTCTGGGCCGCCGGCGTGGTCAATGGTCTGGGCCATGCCATCGGCTACCGCAACTTCGAGTGCCGCGACGCCGCGACCAATCTGGTGCCGTGGGGCATCCTGATCGGTGGCGAGGAGCTGCACAACAACCATCACACCTACCCCAATTCGGCCAAGCTGTCGGTGAAAAAGTGGGAGTTCGACCTCGGCTGGGCGTGGATCAAGGTCTTCAGCTTCCTCGGTCTGGCCAAGGTGCAGCGTGTGGCGCCGATCGCCCACCGCGTCGAAGGCAAAGGCAGTCTGGACATGGACACCGCCATGGCGATCCTCAACAACCGCTTCCAGATCATGGCCCAGTACCGCAAGTTGGTCATCGGCCCGCTGGTCAAGCAGGAGCTGGACAAGGTCGATCATTCGGTACGCCATCAATTCCATCGGGCCAAACGCCTGCTCTCGCGGGAAACCAGCCTGCTGGAGGACCGTCATCACTTGCGCATCCAGAACATGCTCGAGCACAGCCAGGCGCTAAAGGTAATTTACGAAAAACGCCTGGCCCTGCAGCAGATCTGGGTCAAGACCAGCGCCAATGGTCACGACATGCTCGCCGCCATCAAGGAATGGGTGCACGAGGCTGAAGCCAGCGGCATCCAGTCCCTGCGTGAATTCGCCGACCAGCTGAAAACCTACTCGCTGCGCCCCGCCGCAGCCTGACCGCCATGAACGAATCCCCTGTGGCGAGGGGATTCATCCCCGATCGGTAGCGCAGCTACCGCAAATTTGTCGACGCGTTCTCATTGCTGAAACGCGTCATATCTACCGCCCGGCGGGAGCAAGCTTCCTCGCCACAAAAGCGCGGAACTTAGCACCGAAAGCCCTATCTCAAAGACACTTCGCCACCCTGGCGGGCTGTACTGTGGTCGTTGTCGAAATCGCGGCACGCCCTTTGAGATATGTGCCGATGGTCAACAACAATCAAAAAGACTCATCCCTTGCGCAGTGGCCCGAGGCCGCGCAAACCCTGATGGCGCTGATGCACGCCCAAGGCGAAGTCGCCCGGCTGAGCGAGCGCGAACAGCTGTTCAGCTCACTGCTGGTGAGCGTCAACGCGGTGCTTTGGGCGTTCAACTGGGAAACCCGTCAGGTGCTGTACGTCAGCCCTGCGTATGAGCGGATTTTCGGGCGCTCGGCAGGGCTCTTGCTCGCCGATTACAACCAGTGGCGCGACAGCATCTACCCCGACGACCTGGATTACGCCGAACGCAGCCTTGCCGAAGTCCTGCACACAGGCGCTGTGGAAGACCGCGAATACCGGATCATCGCTGCTGACGGACAGGTTCGCTGGCTCAGCGACAAATGCTTCATCAACCGTCAGGACGAGCCCGGTCAACCGGTGATCATTGTCGGCATCGCCGAAGACATCACCGACAAGAAGCACATGGAAACCGAGCTGCATCGCCTGGCGACCACTGACGTGCTGACCCAGAGCAGCAACCGCCGACATTTCTTCGAATGCGCCAACCGCGAGTTCGAAGAGGCGCGCCTGCAAGGTGCACCTCTAGCCTTTCTGCTGTTGGACATCGATGACTTCAAGCAGATCAACGATAGCTACGGCCACCCGGAGGGTGACAACGTGCTGCAGCGCATCGCCGAGTGCGGGCGCGCGTCGTTACGCCGGGGTGATTTGTTCGGACGTATCGGCGGCGAGGAGTTCGCTGCTGTTTTCCCCGGTTGCGCACCGGACATGGCGCAGCAAGTGGCCGAGCGCCTGCAGCAGGAGATTCAGCGGTTGAGCTTCAATGTCGACGGCCAGACCTTCGGCATCACCGTTAGCCAGGGATTGACCAGCCTCAAGGATGAAGACGAAAGCCTCGACAGCCTGTTCGCCCGGGCGGACGCGGCGATGTACGAGGCCAAGCGTCAGGGCAAGAACCGGATTATCTCAAGCTGAAACCCACCATCTGATTCACCTCCCCTGTAGGAGCTGCGGCACGCTGCGATCTTTTGATCTTGTCTTTAAAAACAAAATCAAAAGATCGCAGCGTGCCGCAGCTCCTACAGGGGGATTCACGTGAATCCGGTTACTTGCGCATCCGCATCAGTTCCGGCAGCCCGATCTTCAACAGCCGCGCCGTGCGACTTTTCGCCAACTCCTCAACACCTTCATGCTCGGTCAGACGGGCCATTTGCGCTGCCATGTTCATCACCAGCGCCTCACGGGAGTAAACCCCGCCTCCGAGCTGGTAGACCGAGGCAATCAACTCACGCAGCTCCAGCGGCAAGCGCCAGCGTGTGCGCAATGCCGAACCGTAGGCCGCACCAAATTCCGCCAGCGCGTCGCCGACTTCCTCCAGCTCATCCAGCTCGCCGCCGGCCTGCTTCCACTCCTGCAAACAGCGCAGCAACGCCAGGTCACCGAGACGATGCAACATACCGGCGCAGTAGCAGCGCTCCTGATCCAGATCGAGCAGGCGCGCCAGCGTGCGGGCATATTCGGCCGTGTGCAGCGACAACCCCCAATAGCGCTCGGCGTAGTCCGCCAGGCATGGATCGCTGAGTTTGGCGCTGCGCTTGAGCGCCAGGCCGAGAATCAGGTTCATGCTCTGCCCGGTGCCGAGGCGATGCAGCGCCTGACCCAGGGTCTGCACCGCCGCGCCATGATGCTGCGCCGCGCTGTTGGCGGCGGCGATCAGCACGGCGGTGATCTGCGGATCGGTGCGGATTTCTTCTTCCAGCAGCTTCAGATCAAGTCCGTTCGGGTTCAGGCTGCGCTTCACCGCCACCTGCACATCGGTCATCAGCGGCGCACCGTCAGCCTGCTCACGACGCCGCTCAAGGAATACCGACAGGGTCATGCCCGCCGCCAGGGCCGGCACTTCGCAAAACACCTCTTCGCCCGCATCCAGCAGCAACCCCTGCAAGCGCTCGGTCAGGTTTTCCATGTTCAGCGGTTTGGTCAGGTAGGCCGTGGGCGCCAACGGAATGGCTTCACGCACGCTGGCGCTGTCGTTGCGACTGCTCATCAGAATGAACGGTAGCGGCGGATTGCGTTTGCGCTGCCGCACGCTGCGTAGCACGCTCAAGCCGTCGATGCCCGGCAACTCCCAATCGACAATGGCCAGGTCATAGGGCACTTCGCTGAGTAAAGACAGGGCTTGCTGGCCGTCGGCACACAGGTCCAGCCGCGCATCGCAGCGCACATTGAGCAACACTTGTTTAAGCAGGTCCCGGGACCATGGATCAGCCTCGGCAATCAGCACTCGGGGTACGGCGGGTAAATCAACGGCAGTCATGCGCGCTCTCCCTTGCAATGCCTGAACCTTAGCCAATGCTGGCCTTTCGATACAGCGCAAAAGCGCCGGATGTGTTTCAAGGGGCGTAAAAAAACCCGCCGAAGCGGGTTTTTTGTCGAACCGATCACACGGAGTCGGGGCTTACAGCTCCGAGAAGCACTCTTCGATGATCGCCAGGCCTTTGTCCAGTTGATCGTCCGGCGAGGTCAGCGGTACGAGGACGCGCAGCACGTTGCCGTAAGTGCCGCAGGACAGCAGGATCAAGCCCTTGTCGCGCGCCTTGGCTACCACAGCCGCGACAGCGGTCGGGTTCGGCTTGTGGCTGTCGCCGTTTTCGAACAGCTCGACCGCGATCATCGCGCCCAGCGCACGCACTTCACCGATCACCGGGTACTTGGCCTGGATGGCCTTCAGACCGGTTACCAGACGCTCGCCGACAGCCTTGCAGCGGTCCAGCAGTTGCTCTTCTTCGAACACTTCCATCACGGCCAGCGCCGCCGCGCAAGCGATCGGGCTACCGGCGTAGGTGCCGCCCAGGCCGCCCGGAGCGATGGCGTCCATGTATTCGGCCTTGCCGCAGACACCGGCGAGCGGGAAGCCGCCAGCGATGGATTTGGCGAAAGTGGTCAGGTCGGCAGCAACGCCCATCTGTTCCATGGCGAAGAAGGTCCCGGTACGGCCAGCGCCGGTCTGCACTTCGTCAGCGATCAGCAGGATGCCGTGCTGGTCGCACAGGGCACGCAGACGCTTCATGAATTCTTTCGGCGCGACGTAGAAACCACCTTCGCCCTGCACAGGCTCGATGATGATCGCGGCGATGTCTTTCGGCTCGGCGTCGTTCTTGAAGATGCGCTCGATGGACGCGATCGAATCGTCGATGCTCACGCCGTGCAGCTCGTTCGGGTACAGCGCGCGGAAAATGCCGCCTGGCATCAGGCCCATGCCGGCCGAGTAAGGCACGACCTTACCGGTCAGGCCCAGGGTCATCATGGTGCGACCGTGATAGGCGCCGGTGAAGGCGATCACGCCGGCACGGCCAGTGGCGGCACGGGCGATTTTCACGGCGTTTTCCACGGCTTCGGAACCGGTGGTCACCAGCAGGGTTTTCTTGGCGAAATCACCTGGCACCTTGGCGTTGATCTTTTCGCACAGCTCAACATACGGCTCGTAGGCCAGTACCTGGAAGCAGGTGTGGGTCAGCTTGTTCAGCTGTTCGGTCACGGCGGCGATGATTTTCGGGTGCACGTGGCCGGTGTTCAGCACAGCGATACCGCCGGCGAAGTCGATGAATTCACGACCTTCAACGTCAGTCACGGTAGCGTTCTTCGCCGATTCGGCGAAGATCGGGTGAATCTGGCCAACACCACGTGGAACAGCAGCGGTACGGCGGGCCATCAGATCAGCGTTAGTCTTGCTCATTACAGTCCTCATTCACCGCTCATCGGGCGGCGTGGTTCAAGGATTAAGCGGGAGAAATCGGCGGTGGCAGCATGCGATGATCGACTGCCACGGCGTTCCTGGCCGCAGAGAAAATTCCGGTTTTGAAACGACGCAAAGGGACAGCGCTCTCGTGCCCTTTGCGTTTGCAGCGATCCCTTTCCCGGCTTAGATGCCCAGGCAGAGGTATTTGATTTCCAGGTAATCCTCGATGCCGTACTTGGAGCCTTCACGGCCCAGACCCGACGCCTTGATGCCGCCGAATGGCGCGACTTCGTTGGAGATCAACCCGGTGTTGACGCCGACCATGCCGTATTCCAGGGCTTCAGCCACACGGAACACACGGCCCAGATCACGAGCGTAGAAGTAGGAGGCCAGACCGAACTCGGTGTCGTTGGACATCGCGATCACTTCGGCTTCGTCTTTGAAGCGGAACAGCGGCGCCAGCGGGCCGAAGGTTTCTTCCTTGGCGACGGCAGCGTCTTTAGGCACGTTGGTCAGGATGGTCGGCTCGAAGAAGTTGCCTTCCATCGGCTTGCCACCGGCCAGTACGGTGGCGCCTTTGGCCACGGCGTCAGCGATGTGCTCTTGCACCTTGGCCACGGCTTTTTCGTCGATCAGCGGGCCAGTGGTGGTGCCTTCTTCCAGACCGTTGCCGATCTTCAGCTTGGCCACCGCCACTTTCAGCTTCTCGGCGAACGCGTCGTAGACCGAATCCTGAATGTACAGACGGTTGGCGCAGACGCAGGTCTGGCCGTTGTTGCGGTACTTGGAAATGATCGCGCCTTCGACGGCCTTATCCAGGTC
>NZ_JBIVMY010000005.1:168281-244970 GCF_044753325.1 Pseudomonas sp. NPDC088414
TGATGTCCTTGGCGCAGTCCGACATCAGCTGACGACAGTTTTCGGTCGAACCGGTGAAGGACAGTTTGCGCACGATCGGGTTGCTGGTCAGCTCGCTGCCGATGTCGCCGGCGCTGCCGGAGACCACACTGAACACACCTTTAGGGATGCCGGCGCGCTGGGCCAGTTCCGCCAGGGCGAACGCGGAGAATGGGGTTTGCGAAGCCGGCTTGAGCACCATGGTGCAACCGGCGGCCAGCGCAGGGCCGGCTTTACGGGTGATCATCGCCGCCGGGAAGTTCCACGGAGTGATGGCAGCAGTAACGCCGATCGGCTGCTTGATCACGATCAGGCGTTTGTCCGGCTGGTGGCCAGGAATCACGTCACCGTAGATGCGTTTGGCTTCTTCGGCGAACCACTCGATGAACGAAGCGGCGTAAACGATTTCGCCCTTGGCTTCGGCCAGCGGCTTGCCCTGCTCGAGGGTCATCAGGCGCGCGAGGTCGTCCTGGTTCTCGATCATCAGTTCGAACCAGCGACGCAGCTTGCCGGCACGCTCTTTGGCGGTCAGTGCACGCCAGGCCGGCAACGCCTTGTCGGCGGCTTCAATGGCACGGCGGGTTTCGGCAGCGCCCATCTTCGGCACGGTGCCGAGAATTTCGCCGGTAGCCGGGTTGTTGACCTTGATCGTCTGACCGTTGTCCGCATCGACCCAAGCGCCATCAATGAAGGCTTGCTGGCGGAACAACTGGGTGTCTTTAAGCTGCATGTCGGCTTTCCTTAACAGCACCGCGGCCTGCGCGGAGCAAAATTATGATTGTAGAAAGGCGCCTCGCAAGGCTGCCGTCAGGGAAATCATCGACCGGGTGAGGCGCAGTGATCGTGCGTTATTCTCAGCACCTGCGCTTCAACACCCGATCAAAGAGCGTTTGAAATCTCAAACGGATCGTAGGAGCAAAGGGGTTAAAGGACAATAGGTCGTTCGAAAAAAAGAACAAAAACCCCGTGTTTGCTGGATTTTTCAGATCAACGCGCAAAAGCCTTCCATGACCGATATCGACAATGGAGGCTTTTGCGAGCGTCATTTCAACCTTTTGGCGTTTTGCTGGCCGGGTCCTGCAGAATCTTCTCGCTGGCTGCCGCACTGGCCGTGGTATCGACGCTGTATATCTGCATCACGCCTTGGTTGGTCGCCGCCTGAGACAACGTATTTTGCTGTTGCTGGGCGCTGACGGCGTTTTCGAACAGGATGCCGGTGGAGTGCGCCATTGTTTGATAAATGGTGCCCATTGCCATGGCCGGCGCTTCAGCTAAAACCTTTACGCTGGTTTGAGTGACTGCGTCGGTGATCTGGTCATTTACAGTTGCCATTGCCTGACTCCTTTCGCTGAACGATGAGTGTTGCAAATGTTGTTCATACCGTCGGCTTGCGCTCAGCCAGACTGCCACTGAACCGGGCGATACTCTGGTTGATTCGCTCAAGGGCCTGATCGACGTTTTCCGCATCCAATACCCCGCTCGCCGCCGCCACCGCAGCAGCGCCACCGACCAGCAAGTGCGTGTGCAGGGCACCCAACGCGCTTTCGTTCGCGGCAGCGAGATCGTCGTTGACAATGTTCTCGGTCATCTGCCGCAGCAGCACACCCTGCGAGGCCAGCGCCAGTTTGGTCACCCCATCGAAATAACTCGCCGCTGACTGCGCCACCAGGCCGCTGGCCTGGCGGATCAGGAGTTCCGACCCCAGCGCTGCCAGCGCGGGGGCTTGAGCTGCCAACTGGCTATTGAGGAAATTCACCGACTCGACCAGTTGCGCATTCAATGCCTCGCTGCCGATGCCATCGGCGGCCTGCTTGAGCAAATGCTCGTTCAGCGCTTCCAGCAACGACGCAGTGGTAGTCGCGGGATCTGCCGTCGGCGGCTCCTGCCCCGCCGTTTGTGCCTGTTCCTCCGCCATCATGACCGCCCTCCAACCGCCAGAATCTGCTGCACCGCAGCCGCCACAGTCGCATTACCGATAATGTTCAGCGCCTGCTGCTGACTGACCGCGTTCTGCAGTGCCAGGCTGACTGCGTGGCTGGTGACCTGAGAGAGCGTGGCGATCGCCGTCGCGGGCGCAGAGCCAACAACCTGAACATTCGATTGGGTGACTGAATCGGTGATTTGTGGATTGACGGTAGCCATGCATTTCTCCTGAAGGGATAGCGATCAAAGTACCCGCCGCAGGAAAACGATAGATCAGCCCTGCCAAAGCGCCAAAAGATCGTTTTTCAGGACGTTACCGCCTTGAGGAATGCTGCTTTGCGTGGACACGGACGCTGACACAAGCGCCAAAAACCGGCATGGACGCCCCGAGCCGACCTAGGTATGATGTCGCCCGCTGCACCAGTAGCTCAGCTGGATAGAGTACTGCCCTCCGAAGGCAGGGGTCGTGGGTTCGAATCCCGCCTGGTGCGCCATGAATTGAAACGAGAAAGCCCCGGACTGTGATGGTCCGGGGCTTTTTTGTGGGCGCGGTGTTTCATGCGACGACGGTCACTCCGTCGTCCAGTCAAACTCGTCGTAATCGTCGTCTTCCTCTTCTTCCCCAGCCTCCTCAAAAACCTCGTCCTCTTCCACGACGTCTTCTTCCGACTGGTTCAGCAGAAACTCCTTGCGCGCCTCGGTAATCGCGCGCCGCATCTCCTCGCCCTTCTGCGGGCAGTTGAGGAGTTGGGCGATGCGGTCGATTTTTGCTGCCACTTTGTTCTCCAGCGCTTCAGCCATGGCCCGATAGTGCGCGTTTTTGCCGGGCAATGCCAAATGGCTGGGTGAACAAGCGGTCAGTTCTGGCGGATTTTTTCGAGGCGCAGGTCGAGGTCCACGCCGGGGTAGCGTTTGTGCAAGTTGTTGTATAGCGCATCAGCGGCTTGCGACTGGCCGGATTCGCGCAGGCGCAGAACTTCGCGCAGTTGCGTGTCGAGGCCGTTGGCCGGGGCGGCGGCGCGTTTGCCGAGTCTGGCTTCGTCGGAGTGAATGGCTTCGCTTTGCATCGGCGCAGCCATTTCCATCATCGGTGCCGGCGCGGACATGGCGGCAGCGGGCGGAGCGGGCAATGATTGCGCTTCGAGAGCTTGCTTGCGCGTCAGTGGCGCGGCCGGTTTGCCGGCCGGAGCGAAGTCGAATTGCGGTTGCGGCTCGGGCGCACGTTGCACCAGCGACAACATCAGCGCCACACCGACCAGGCTGGCGAAGGCGACCTGCCAACGCGGTTTCTGACAGGCTCGCAGCCAACGCTGCCACAGGCCTGGCTTGGGCACCGGGGTTTCGCGGTGAGCAGCATTGAGGACGAACGCATCAAGGTGTGCCGGCGGTTCAGCATTGTGCTGTTCACGCACATGTTTGATCACGGGATCTTCGGGTGTCTGGCGAGCGTCAGTCATGTCAGTACCTCCTCGGCCAGCAGCCGACGCAGTTTTTGCTGGGCGTAACGCAAGCGGCTCTTGACGGTTTCCAGCGGTGTTTCGGTGAGGCTGGCGATTTGCGCCAGGTCGAGGTCGCCGTGGGCGCGCAGCAGAAACACTTCGCGCTGGTCGGCAGGCAACGTTTGCAGGGCGCTTTCCAGGCGCTGGCTGTCGCGACTGAGGTTCAGCAGTTGTTCGGGATCGTGGGTCTCGTCGCCAACTGCGTGAAGCTGTTCGTCGTAGCTGTCGTGCAGCGGCTGATGTGCGCCGTGTTTGCGCCAGTGATCGATCAGGCGATTACGGGCAATCTGGAACAGCCATGTACGAAACGTCGCCCGTCCTTGTGGCTGGCTGGAGCTGCGGATCAGGCTCAGCCAGGTGTCCTGAAACACCTCGTCAGCCAATTCCGGCTTGCCACTCAACCCGAGCAGGAACCGATACAAACCCTGGCGATGGCGCGCGTACAGAATCTCGAACGCCGCACCGTCGCCCTGGCGATAACGCGCCAGCAACGTTTCATCGCTGCTGGCGGCCGGGCTGTCTGGCGCAGCGAACAGCTGACTGATGAAGCCTTTGAATCGGCTCACTATTCGATCCGTCGCTCAGTGGGCATCGCATTCGATGCGGTTGAGGTGCGCAGGCTTTGCGCCAGTTCCACCAGTTGCACGAACTCGTTGCGCAAGCCGAAGCGGTCGTCGCCGCGAGCGCCACGGGCCAGTGCCTCGGTGTCTTTCAGGCTGAAATCGCCGGTGTAGCGAGCGTCCTTGAGCTGCTGGGAAAACGCCGCCACCGCTGCCGCGAAGCGCAGGTCCTCACTGGCCGGCGCGACCTGATTGGTAATCGGCCGCTCGATCAGCAGACTTTTCCCACCTTCAGGCTGTTGATAACGCACACGCAGCATCGCCAATTCCCCGTTGTTCGTCGCCACAGGCGCCTGCGATTTACCGTATCGCAACGGTTCCAGCCAGCCCTGCTCGCCTGCCGGGACAATTTCATACAACGCGGTCACCGTGTGTCCTGCGCCGACTTCACCGGCATCGACCTTGTCGTTGCTGAAATCCTCACGCTTCAAAGCGCGGTTTTCGTAGCCGAGCAGGCGATATTCACTGACCTGCGCCGGGTTGAACTCCACCTGCAATTTGACGTTTTTCGCCACCACCGCCAGGGTCGAACCGAGTTGATCCACCAGCACTTTGCGCGCCTCGCGCAGGTTGTCGATGTAGGCGTAGTTGCCGTCGCCGGCGTCGGCCAGTTGTTCCATCAAGTGTTCATTGTAGTTATCCACACCGAAACCCAGGGTGGTCAGGGAAATCCCGGTTTTGCGTTTATCCACAGCCAATTGCTTGAGGCTGTCGAAGTCGCTGATGCCGACGTTGAAGTCACCATCGGTGGCCAACAGGATGCGGTTGATGCCTTTGGGGACGAACGCCTGCTGCGCTATTTGATAGGCCAGTTCGATGCCTGACGCGCCAGCGGTTGAACCACCTGCGGTCAATTGCTCGATGGCTGTGCGAATTTTCGCTTTCTCGCGTCCGGAAGTCGGCTCCAACACAACGCGGGACTCGCCGGCGTACACCACCAGCGACACCCGGTCCTGCTCGCGCAACTGATCGACCAACAGTTTCAGTGTGCTTTTGACCAGCGGCAGCCCTTCGCGGCGATCCATCGAGCCGGACACATCCACCAGAAACACCAGATTCGCCGGGGCCAGCTCCGCCACGGCCCGGTCGGAGGCCTTGATGCCGATACGCAGCAGGCGGGTGTGCGGATTCCACGGGGTGGCGGCCAGTTCGGTGGTCACGCCAAAGGGCGAACCATCGGTCGGCAGCGCGTAGTCATAGGGAAAATAATTGACCATCTCTTCCAGTCGCACCGCGCCCTCCGGCGGCAAACGTCCCTGATTGAGCAAGCGCCGGACGTTGGCGTAGGCACCCGTGTCAACATCAACGCTGAAAGTAGAGACCGGGGCCTCGGCCACGCTGTGGATCGGGTTGTCGGCCAGCGCCTGATATTGCTCGCGCTGCTCGTCGCGATAGCCTTGTGGATAACTTTCCGAAGCCGGCATCGCCGCGAAACTGGCAATCGGCATCGCACGTGCGCTGCGCTTGACCATCACACTGTCGGCGGCGAGCGCTTCATGCTGAATCGACGTCTGCGGCTGGGCCGGCGCCGGGACGGCAGCCGATTCGGGATGGGAAGACACGCCGCAACCGGCGACGGTCAACAACACACCGACGGCAACGGGTCGCAGAAAAGGCAGGGAGCGGGACATGGGGGCTGACCTCGGGATGAAAAATGATCCATTCATCCACTGAGACGGACAGCCCCTTCAGATCGGGTTAAGCGCCGCTGAAATTTTTTCAGCGGTGATAACGACGCACCACGCTGCTGTTACGCAGTACGTGGCCTTTGATCTTGTCCATCAGCTCGGCGCGGGTCAGGCCGGCGGGCAAGGCGTCCGGGGCCAGATCCAGGGCGTAGATCTGAATGATGTAGTGGTGCGCGCTGTCGCCAACCGGCGGGCATGGCCCGATGTAATGGGTGGTGCCTTTGCTGTTGGTACCGCCCACGCCTTCGAGAGTGGATTTTGCGCCGACCCCGGCCGGGATCTGCCGGGTGGTGGCCTTGATGCCGTAGTGAATCCAGTGATCGACGCCCGCACCTTTCTGGCCGTCCGGGTCGTGCATGACGATCGCGTAGCTCAGAGTGCCGGCAGGCCCCGCATTCCACGCCAGTGCCGGCGACTGGTTCTTGCCACCGCAACCGGCCGCATCGCTGGCTGCGGCCGAGGTGAACAGGCGATTGTCCGAGACACCGGGGATGTCGAGAGTAAAGCGCTCGGCCGCCTGCGCCGGAAACTGCACGCAAAGGGCGACGGCGACGGCCGCCAGCCAAGGGTTGAGAGAGGTCAATCGGGTCATTCCGGGAGTACCTTGTGCAGTTGGGCCTTCGTCGGCCTGCAAACTATAGCTGTACCGTTCGTACCTTGGCAGTGGCAATTGGCTGAACCTCGCACTGCGACGCAAACTCGTAAGAGAAATGCCTGTCAGGAGCACGAACATGAGCCTGCACCGTGTCGCCCTTGTCGCGGATGTCCCCGAAGACCGTGGACTGCAAGTCGAAATCGGCGACTGCAAGATTGTCCTGCTACGCGCAAACGGCCAGCTCCGGGCATTTCAGGGCGAATGCCCACATGCCGGCGCGCCCTTGGCTGACGGTGCGTTGTGTCACGGACGTCTGATTTGCCCTTGGCACAAGGCCGCGTTTCGCGCCGAAGACGGCGCGTTGTGCGAGCCGCCGGCCCTCGACAGCCTCAAGCGTTATCCACTGGAGGTACGGGGCGAGGATGTCTGGGTCGATGATCAGCCGTTGATCGATGCGCACACACCGCCAGAGGATGACCCGCGCACTTTCGTGATTGTCGGCGCAGGTGCAGCCGGCACGGCGTGCACGGCCGCATTGCGGGAGAAAGGTTTTGGCGGCCGGATCATCATGATCGATCGTGAGCCGGACGCCGGTTACGACCGCACGGTGCTGAGCAAATTTGTCCTCGCGGGCGAGATGTCGGCGCAGGAAACTCCGCCTCTGCGTGACGAAGATTTTTATCAAGAGCAACGCATCGAACGCCGGCAAGGCGCAATCACTGCCCTCGACGCTTCAGCGAAAACCCTGCATCTGAGCGACGGCCAATCCCTGTCCTACGACGCCGCAGTGCTCGCCACCGGCGGCGAGCCCAACCCGCTGCAACTGCCCGGCGCCGACCTGCCGCAGGTGTTTGTCCTGCGCTCGAAAGCCCAGGCCGAACAGATCATGCGCGAGGCCAAACCTGACCAGCGCGCCGTGATCATCGGCGACAGCTTCATCGCCCTCGAATGCGCCTCGGCCCTGCGTCAGTACGGCCTCGACGTCACGGTCATCGCCCGCCACGCCATCCCGTTTGCCGCGCAATTCGGCGAAGCGGTGGGCAAGGCGATCCGTGCGCTGCATGAACAACACGGGGTGAAATTCATCACCGATCACGAAGCCCGGGAAATCACTGGCGACGGCAAGGTCGAGGCGGTGTTGCTGGACAACGGTTTGCGCCTGTCGGCGGATCTGGTCTTGGCGGGGGTTGGGGTGCACCCGGCCACCGAGGCTTTTGCGTCGCTGCCTAGGGAGAAAGACCAGTCACTGCGAGTCGATGCCGGCCTGCGTGTTTGCGACGGACTTTGGGCAATCGGCGATATCGCCACCTTCCCCCTGAACGGCCAGCCACAGCGCATCGAACACTGGCGCCTGGCCCAGCAGCATGCCCGAATCGCTGCAGCCAACATGCTCGGCGCTGACGAGCATTATCTGGATGTGCCGTTTTTCTGGACCTGGCACTTCGGCAGGAACTATGACTATCTGGGTCACGCGAGTCAGTGGGATGAAATCGAGTTCAAGGGCGAACCCGGGCATCCGCCCTTCATCGGCCTGTTCGGACAAAACGGCGTGGTGGTTGCCGCTGTGGCATGCGAGGAAGAACGGGCCATGGCGATGCTCGCCGAACGAATGAAACAGCCGCTGACGATGGAAGACGCGTGGAAGCTGATCCGCGGCTGAATGCTGAATAATGTAGGAGCTGCCGAAGGCTGCGATCTTTTGATCTTTCAAATCAGAATCAAAAGATCGCAGCCTTCGGCAGCTCCTACAGGGGAGCGTCGTTCAGGTGGGGCGATTTATCGGGTCGCGATTATCGTCGTCCTCGGCGTGCAGGAAGATCACCCGGGGATGTTCCAGCGGCGCCAGCGGTGGCGGCAGCTCGGCAGGCTCCAGCGGACGAAAGTTCAGCACCACATGGCTGATGTCACCGTCCTGATCGTTGTGGATGGTCATCACCCCGGGAGTGCGCAGCTTCTGCAAGCGCTCGTCGCACAGGCGAAAGCTCTTGGTCAACCCTTCATCATCGACCACCGGTGCCGGCAATCGGCGCTGGGCGAAACTTCTGCTTTTGCGCTGCTGATAACGCGCCCAACCAATCAGAATCACTGCGTTGACCAGCGCCACCCACAGGTAGATCTGCAACGTACCTAGGGCCTCGAACGCCGAGTTGTCGATGCGTGGCCCACCGGCGTGGGTCTCGATCAACGGCCACAGTCCGCGAATCAGCAGAAACAGCAGGCCGACCCAGGCCAATACGGTGAGGATCACATCGATCACCACCAGGAAGGGCCGCTGGCGGGTCCGGATGATTTTCATTTGATAACCTCCTCTTCGTCGTCGCCAACCGGTTTGATACCCCGATCAGGGCTGACCCAGCGCGCACGCTTCTGATGCTGACCAAACAGCACTTTGGGGAAACTGACCAACGTGGTGAGCAGGCTGACCAGCCAGAACGCGATCGGGTACCAGACCACCCAGAACATGGTTCGGCCCAATCCCGGTTCGTAGCGCCGGTCGATAATGATGCTGACCGCGAATTGCACCAGGCAGACGAACGCCAGTAACAGCCCGGTGAACGCCGGGGGCATCAGGTGATGCACGGCAATCGATTCCGGCATGACCACGAACTTGCCGACGCCCCAGAAAATCACCGACAACAGAAACGTGAAGGCCCACCCGGTCGACAGGCAATATTCGAACAGCAGCGGCCACAGGTAACGATGGCGGTACTGCCAGATGCCGCGAATGTTCTTGAACAGCACCTCGGCACCGCCCTGGGCCCAGCGCAGGCGCTGCTTCCACAGGCCGCGCAGGGTTTCCGGCATCAGGATCCAGCACAGCGCGCGCGGCTCGTAGAAAATGCTCCAGTGATCGAGTTGCAGCTTCCAGCTGATGTCGATGTCTTCGGTGATCATGTCCGGGCTCCAGTAGCCGACCCGGTTCAACGCGGTACGACGAAACGCGACGATCACCCCGGACACGGTGAAGATCCGTCCGAACACCCGTTGCGTGCGCTTGATCAGACCGATGATCGAGGAGAACTCGCCGACCTGCACCCGCCCGACCAAGGTCGAACGTGTGCGGATGCGCGGGTTGCCGGTCACTGCGCCAAGCCGCGCGTTGTCGAGCATCGGTGCCACCAGATAGGCCGCTGTGTTCGGCGCCAGCAACGCGTCGCCGTCAATGCACACCAGATATTCGCTACGCGCAGCAATGGCGCCCATACGCAGGGCCACAGCTTTGCCCTGGTTTTCTGCCAGATGCAGCACCCGCAGGCGTGGGTCTTCCTGAGCGAGTCGGTCGAGCACTTCGGCGGTGTTGTCCTTGGAGCCGTCGTTGATCGCGATGACTTCGATGTTCGGGTAGTGCTGAGCCAGCGCCGCGTGAATCGTGTCGGCAGCGTTTTCGCCTTCGTTGTAGCAAGGGATCAGGATCGAGATCAGCGGCTCGCCTTCCAGTGGCGGTGGCAGGGTGTCGTCCTTCCATGGCCAGTGGCGTTCCCAGTGCAGCCAGAAATACAGGCCGCCGGCAATCCACAGGCCGGACATGAACAACGGGTAGAAGAACACGAAGTCCATCAGGAACTGCCCGGTGACCAGGAAGATCAATCCCAGCGGCACGCCGAGGACGAGCGCCAGAACAAGCAGGGCTAACAGTCTATCCAGCATGTCATGGGTTCCATTTGTTGGAGAGCGCAGGCCTTACGGTTTTCAGGTCCGGCAGGTTGTCGAGGAAGTTGTCCGGGTAGTAACCGAAACTGGTCGCACCCTGACGCTTGAGCCGGCCCATCCAGTCGGCCAGTTGGGCGCCGTCGATGTCGGCCTGATCCTTTTTCGTCCAGTCGCGGGCCTGCAGCTCGAACACCGTGCGATCCAGCGCGCCGGGGCGCTGCTTGATCTTCGCCACCAGTTCTTCGAGCCACGGGCCGGATTGCGCGTGGGTCTGTTTTTCCATCAGCGGCATGGCCATCGGCGCGGTCCAGTCGTAGGTCACGAGGAAGTCGTCGAGGTTCTGCGCAAACCAGGTTTCGCTCTCAGGATTGAGTACCGGCTCGGCGAAGATGTTGCGTGCGGTCAGCACTTGCGGGCCACGGATCGCACGCACCTTGGCGGTTAGCTCATTGGTGAAGTCGATCAGGTATTTACTCTTGAACCGCGTCCAGCGCTGCATGGCTGACGGATCATCGCGAAGCGCAGCAATGGACCCCGGCAATCCGTGCGCGGCATACGCCTTCAGGGCCTCGGGGCTGGCGTCTTCGAAGTCCGACAGCACCGCGTCGTCGTGATAGAGAATGCCGTCGACCGAGGTCAGGCGCGCCACGTCTTCGTAGATTTCACCGATGATCCGCCGTACTTGCGGATCGAACGGCGACAAGCGCTGATACTGATCCGGATCGACCGCAGTGGTGCCAGTCTTCGGATCCCAGCGAGTCACCCGCGGCAGCTTCGCATCGAGGCCAAAACTCAGCACCGGCATCCACGCGAACACCTTCACGTGTGCCCGAGTACGCAACTGCCAGGCAACGCGGTCGAAGATATCGGCGCGCACCGGCAGATGACGATTAGGGAAGTACAGCGAGTGCACCAGCCCGTCGCCCTTCGGATCGGCGAAGGCCTGCAGGAACACGGTATTGGCGCCCATGTCGGCCATGCGCTGGATCAGCTTGCCTAGGTTGATTTCCTGTTGCGCCGGATCCGGGTCGTAAACGTTATCCAGATCGACATGCACCACGCGCATGGCGAAGTCCGATTGCACGGCGACGACGCTGTTGGCGAAATGCTCGCCATCAGGATCGGAGGCGACCAGAAAGCGCGGGCTGCTCATCAGATTGTCGAGGGCGTCCAGACCGTCATCCAGGGTCAGGGCCATCTCGTAGCCCTGCTCGCCGACCACGGTCAGCGAAGTACCGTCCGCCGTGCCGTAGGGCCACACCCAGACTCGCGGCTTCTTGCCAGTGACCTTGCGGATCTTCTCTGAAATGGTGGCGACGTCGTTGCGGATCCGCGCCTGGAAATCGGCCTCGGATTCGTAGCGTTTGGTCACCGGGTCGTAACGCCGCGTGGCCGCCGCCGGCTGCATGTTGCCCTGCGGGTTGGCGAGGATGCCTTTGTGGCTGGCGTCGGTGTGGGCGGCGATTTCCACCAGCCCCGATTGCGAGATTTCCCGCACCTGGTCCCAGGTGAGGAAGTCCGAGCGTGCGCGGGGTGCACCGGCAAAATCCACCGGTTGATTGAGCGGCGTATCGATCCACACGCCGACCGGTGCCAGCAACGCGTGCCAGTTGTAGGCGCGCAGCACCGGCAGCACGCGAGTATAGAAGCTTGAGTAACCGTCGTCGAAGCTGAGCAGGATCGCTTTGGCCGGCAATTCCGGGCCGCCCTTGCGCGCGGCCATGATCTGATCGACGGTGACCGGCTGGTAGCCGTTCTCGCGTAGCCAGGCCAGCTGTTCGATCATGCGCTCGGTGCGCACCGCTACCACGGCCTGATCGGGGTCGCGGTCTTCGATATCGTGATAGGCGATGCCCAGCACGTGGTTTTTCGGCCACGGTTTTTCACTGGCCGCCAGCGGACGTTGCGACGGCGGCGCGAAGGCCGGGGCTTGCTGGGCGCAGGCGCTGATCAGCAGCACTCCCAGCAGAAGGATGAAACGCGTCATCAAAGGCATCTTCAAACTCTTCTAGAAGCGGAAAGTGAGGTCGACGAGCAGACGCAGATCGGTCTCCCGATCACCGTCGTAGGGCCGGTTGATCACACTGAACAAACCGCCCACCTCGAACACGTCGTTCCAGGCATAACGCTGGCCGTAGCCGAGCATCGCCATGCCGCCGGTGCCGTGGTCACGCTGACTGTACGTCCCCGCCCCTGCCTGGAATTGCTGGCTCCAGGAGGTTTCGTAGCGGTGGTAGAGCACATGGTTGACGTTGACCGTCGGCATCACGCTGAAGTCCGACTTCGGGTTGAAGTACGGCACATCCTCGGAGTTGGAGTTGTGGCTGGTGCCGACTTCCAGACCGGCATCCACCTGCACGTTCGGCGCGCTGTAGACGCCCTCGCGTCCGGTGAGCAAGGCTTCGACACGGTTGTTGCCGTCGCTGAAGTGCGACGGGCTGACCGACAGTTTCCACTCGCGACTTTCGTTGGCGCGCCAGCGGATGAACGCGTTGCCACCGTTGGCCTTGATGTCGCTGTTGAGGGCGCGCAATGGCGTCTCGGCCGACAGATAGGCGAAGCTGCCGCCGTACTGCCAGTTGTCGTTGATGTCCCGGGCGATCGCGATGCGTGCGCCCTGTTTGGCGCCGTAACCGTAATCGTGATTGGAAACTTCGGCTTCCAGGCTCATGTCGCGAGTACGCCGTTCCAGGCCGACGCGCTGGAAGCGGTCGGTGCCGGTGCCTTCGGCGAAATCGCCGGTGGCATAACCGGCGCCGACGAACACCCGCCAGTCCTCATCGATCGGCGGGCTGTACAAGGTGCTCTGGATGCCGAAATCGCGGCTGCCACTGACCGCGCCCGCACCACCGCTGCCGCCGCCTCCGTTGGCCTTGCCGCCGTAGGCTTCGACGCGCAGCTCGGACATGTCATGTACTTCGCGCTCACGGGCCGCGCGCTGAACCTGACGGTTATCCGGGAAACGCTCGACCACGTCATCGGTCAGCGCATCCATCTGTCGCCACTCCTGCAGGGTCATCGCGGTGCGCGCCTGAGCCAGTTCCAGACCCATGTCGCGGGGCACCATGCTCTCGGTTTCCTTGAGCTGGTTTTCGGCGCGGCGTGGCCATTGGCGGGCCAGGTACAGATCAGCCTGGGCCAGACGCAGGCCGACGTTGCCCGGCGCCTGATCGACCAGGGCCTGCAGGCGCTCCTCGCCATGCGGCAAGTCGGAGCCGTAGGTGCCGGCCTGCGCCGCGAGCTGCTGGGCGTCCATCCATTCGTCGTTGGGGTTGCCGATGGGCAGGCCCTTGAGTTCGATCCGCGGCTTCTGGCTCTTGGCCAGATCCTCGGCGACTTTGCGCGCTTCATCGGCGCGGTCGCTTTCCAGCAGCGAGTAATACAACGCGGTGGTGTCTTCGAGGCGATCACCGGCATCGGCATCCGGTGCCGACAGCACCTGGCGATACAGATCGGTGGAGATTTCCGGCTGGCGCTGATCCAGGTAGGACGCCGCCACCCAGCGCAGGGCGTAGGTCGGAATCTTCACCCCTTCAGCCTGCAGCTTTTGATATTCGCTGATGACCTCGGCAGTACGCGCCCGGGCCTTGAGCGCGCCCATGCGGTCGATGCGCCAGCGCACCACGTCATCGTGGGCGCTGGCGTCGGGGGTCCAGGTGGCGAGCAGTTTGTCGTAATCGGCCAACGCGCGGTCGGCGATCACGTAGCGTTCTTTTTCACTGCGGGTGGCAAATTCGGCGAGACGCACACGCTCGGCAGCCAGATCGCCTTCGAGGCGGCGCAGGGTGACCGGGTCGATCAGCCCGGGACGTTGATTGGCCAGACGCAGTGCCGGTTCCGGCAGCCGCGCCTTTTGCAAGGCGACCACGTATTCACGGGCGACATCCGGCTTGCTGCCAGCACGGATGAACGCCTGATCGTATTCGAACAGCGCATCGTACTGCTTGCCGGCACGGGTCAGGGCGTAGCCCAGTGCGAGGCGGCGCGAAGGGTCATCCGGTTTGGCGGCGACCAGCGCCTTGGCGCGGGTCACGGCTTCGTCGGGTTTGCCCGAGTCCGCCTGGGTCAGGGCCAAGCCCAGTTGCAGGTCGGCGTTGTCCGGCTCCAGCGCCAGGGCCTTGTTGTAGACCTGGATCGCCAGATCCCAACGCTTGAGGTTGCGATAGGCGCGTGCGGTGGCTGTCAGTGCCTGCACCGGCAGCACCCGGTCACGGCCCTGGGTTTCATAGACCTGCACCACCTCCGCGTCGAGGCCCGCCCAACTGGCGATTTGCAGGTGATCGCTGATCTGCCCGGTGGTGGACTGCCCGGGCGGCACCTGGCGCAGCACGTTCAGCGCCGGCGTGGTATGCCCGGCCCGGGCGTCACGCACCATCTGATCATAGGGTGTATCGGCAAACGCCAGCGCCGGCCAGAGCAACTGGCTGCACAGCGCAACGCGAAACAACGGGCGTAAACCACGATGTAAAACAGGACCATCAATACGCGGCATTCGTCAGCATCCTTACATGGCCAGCCGGGTCGCAATGCCCCCCTTGCCCATTCGTAACGGAGACCGAGTCAAAAGAGACTCAGCCAAGCTTAGTCAGGCAGTCTTGCATGCAAGCGTAGTCGAATATCCAGAACGCAATAATTGTTCAGAATCGCGGCGCCGGCTCAGACGAAAACCCGCACACCAGACAGCAAAACGCCCGGCGTCTGGGGATCAGAGGCCGGGCGTTGCTATTAAGAGCGCAGGATTACTGCACTTGCGTGACGCCAGCGAACTTGCTCATCAGGAAGCCGACGAACTGCTCGACGGTCATCTTCTGGCCGTTGAACTCCACCTGATTGGCGGCGTAATGCAGCTTGGTCACGACATTGGTGCCATCGACCGTCGCCAACTGCGAACCGACTGCCATGCCAGAGAACATGTCGGCACCGGCGCTGGCCTGGTCGACGATGGCTTTGGCGTCGGTCTGGCCGTCAAGCTGCGCCTGCACGCTGAGCAGATCGATCAGCATCGGCTTGGACACTTGAATGTTCAGGTCCAGCAGCGCGACCAACTGTTTACCCAGTTGATCCGGCGGCAGATCCATCGACTGTGGCTTGGTCAGATCAATCACCAGGCTGGCGCGGCTTTCACCGTTGGCGGTTTTCAGCGACAGGTTTTCCAAGGCGATCTGTGGACTGGCGGCCAGCAGTTTCTGCAGGTCAGCCTTGACCTGTGCCGACTCGGCTTCGGTCAGGTTCAGCTCCGGTGCCGGCAGGCCGGCTTCGGCAGCGGCGGCAGCTTCTTTCTCGTACGGCTGCAATTTGGTCTGGTAGATCTGCATCAGCGACATTGTCGACGGGATGTCGAGGTTCTTCAGGCTCATCGCCATGCTGGCGGAACCGATTTTCTTGTCGTTGAGGGTGACCTCGCCGACCTTGTAGTCAGCGCGGCCCGAGGCATTGCTGCCGCTCTCTTCGGTGAGGTTCTTCATTTCGAAGTTCTTCACGCCGAGCACCGACTGCTTGGGACCGAAGGTGGTTTTGCTGTTGGTCAGCTCCAGGGTGTTTTCCCCGGTGTAGTAGCCGAAGCTGCTCTTGGCGAGGTTGCTGGCCAGGGTCAGACCGTTGAGTTCGACCTGCACCGGCGCCTGATCCTGCGACACGGTGACCAGTTTCAGGCTGTCCATGTAGCCGTCAGCCTTGACCTTCTGCGCCTGGGCACTGGCGGAGATGTTCATGGTCAGGCCGGAGAATTTCAGGCTCGACTGCTCGTCCAGCGCGGTTTCCAGCGGCAGCAGCTCGATGCTGCTGGTGGTGGATTCGTCGTAGCCGATGTTGGTCACGCCCTTGAGCGGCGCGGCGCCCTTGGTGGCGGCAAACCACTTTTCGGTGGCCGGGCTCTTTTCCAGCTCGTAATTGCTGGTGGCCATGACCGGCAGCCACTTCAGCGACACCAGACGCGAGAACGGCAGCGGGCCGTGCTCGATGTGGTCGACGAACAGCAGCTCGACCGGCTGGTCGCCGAACATCTCGCCCTCACCCTTGAGACGGTAGTGCGCGGTGCTGGTGAAGGTGTGACGCTCCAGCGACACCAGCTCCAGCGACGCGGTGCCATTGGAGCCGGCCATCGCGGTCTGCAGCTCTTTGTTGGCGTTGCTGACGGCGTTGTTCAGCACGCCTTCGATCTTGGTCCCGGTGTACCAGGCCCCGCCGGCGCTGATCGCACCGATGGCAACAACAATCCCGAGAAGCACGCCTGCTGATTTATTCATGAATGACCCGATCAATGTCCGTGGCTGAAAGGTGGTCGTCTTCCCTGAACCCGTGACCGGGTCGCGGCTCGACTCCGCTGAAATTAGCGGTGGAGATTAGCACTGGCAGCACGAGGCGGCCCAATGTTTAAAGGTTAAAGAGTGTCTATGGGGAGTGTGGACAGCTGACAGGCCGGGAGAGTTGCAGTGTTTTTGAAGACGCTATCGCTGGCAAGCCAGCTCCCACAGGATTGGTTGTGTTCACAAAATCCGAGAACACCACAAAAACTGTGGGAGCTGGCTTGCCAGCGATGGGGCCAGAGGACTCCCAGAAGATCAGGAATACTGAACCTCGATCTCATCGAGTTGATGATCGAAGCTCTTCAACCGCGCCGTCCAGGTATACACCAGCACTTCAAAGTCGCGGTCGATCACCGCCCCGCCCGGCCCATCCGCCCGGGGGTCGCAGAAATCCAGCTGATAGCGTTCGCGGGCCATGGCCGTGGCGACATCCGACAGTTCGCGGGCATTGTTGAGCCAGTGCCAGCCTTCATCGGCAATCTGCTTGTCGAGTTCCAGACACTGTTTTTTCAAGGCTTCGAGGCTTTTTTCCAGCGGCGTGCCGGTCAGTTCGCCCATGACTTCGGCGAAGGTCCGTCCCGGTTGCCAGTAGCTGCCCCAGAAGTAGCGATCGAACACGGTTTCGACCCGACGCAGAGCGACTTTGGTGTCCCAGATCAGCACCAGGGTCTTGCCTTGTTCAAGTTGTCTCTTCTTGACTCGCTGCACCTGGATCGACGCCCAGGCCACCACGACAATTGCCATCACCGCGATCAACGCCGTGGCGCTGTCGAGGAAGACCATGGCCTTGTCGATCTGATGGGCCAGCATGATGCCGTAGAAATAGGTGGCCGATAGCAGCACCAGCGCTACCAGGGCGCACCAGAAGCCGAGAGCGTAAGGGTTTTTCATTATTGGTTTCCCCTAGACCAGCGCTAGCAATGTGCGTTGAAAGGGCGCCTTGCTCGGGGCGCCCTTCCAACACTTCAAAGCATAGCAACGGCCTCAGGGTTTGCTGGCGGTTGGAGCGTGCGTTCGTCCGCTTTCCCAACCGCCGCCCAGGGCAAGGAACAAATCGATCTGGCTCATGGCGACCTGGGTGTTGGCGGCGGCCAGTTGCGCGGTGACGTCGGTGTAGGTGCGGGTCGCCTGCAGGTCGGCCAGGAACGACTCGCGCCCGGCCTGGAAGAAGCGGTGGGTCTGGTCCGCCGCCAGTTTCGCCGACTGCTCGGCATCGGCCAGGGCGTCGCGGCGTTGCAGCAGCGCGCTGTACTGGGCCAGGCCGGTCTGGGTTTCGCGGATGGCGTTGAGCACCACGCCGTCGAAATGCGCCAGTGCGCCTTGGGTGTTGGCTTCGGCTTCGCGGATCCGCGCACGGGCGCCGTTGGTCGGCACCTTCCAGCTCAACGACGGGCCGAAGCCCCAGCGGTTGGTCGACGGATCGCCAAGGTCGGAAACGATGCCGACGGTGCCGATGGTCGCACCAATGCTGATGTCCGGGTACAGCTCGCCCGTGGCAATGCCGATCCCGGCGGTCGCGGCGGCAAGACGACGCTCGGCCTGCCGCACATCGGGACGGCGCTTGAGCAGCGCCGCACCGTCGCCCACTGGCACCAGTTGGGCGATTTTCGGCAGTTCGGCGCAGGTGGCAGTGCCGGCCGGCAGTTGATCGACCGGTTTCGCCAGCAGCATCGACAAGCGGAACAACCCGGCCTGGCGCGCCGCTTCGTAGCGCGGCATGTCGGCGCGCAACGACTTGAATTGGGTTTGCGAACGGGTGACTTGGGTTTCATCGCCACGCCCGGCATCGCGCAGGCGCTGGATCAGCGTGGTGCCTTGCGATTGCAGGTCGAGAGAGTGCTGGGCGATTTCCCGTTCTTCGTTGGCAGCACACACCTGGGTGTAGGCGCGCACCACGTCCGCCACCAGGGTGATGCGCGCGGTGTCGGCCGCCGCTTGTGTGGCATCGGCGTTGGCCTTCGCCGCTTCGATCCCGCGTTGCAACGTGCCCCACAGATCGAACTGATAAGACGCGCTGATACCGATGTCAGCGACGTTGGCCACCGGCACTTTTTCCGGCAACAGGAACGCCTGACCGGACTCCTGCAAACGCTGGGCGCCCATCTTCACGCCGCCGCTCCAGCCACCGGCCGCTTCGGCTTCATCAACCTGCGCACGGGCCCGCGACAGGTTCGCCGCCGCCACGCGCAAATCCGTATTGGAAGCCATGGCCTGCTGCACCAGTTGGTCCAGACGCGGGTCTTGATACAAACGCCACCAGTCCGCCGGCACCGGCGCCGACACCACCGGTTTGCCTTCCACCGCCAACTCGCCCTGAAAATCCTTGCGCTGCACCGCCGCGTCAGCGGGCAGGTGATAGTCCGGCCCGACCATCTGACACGCCGAGAGCATCACGCCCAACCCGGCGATCATCAGGAGCCTGTTCATTGCGCGGGCTCCTGTTTGCGGTCGTCGCGGGGCTGATCGTCGATGATCGACACGGTCGCGGTCCGCCCGGCGATCATGCGGAAGTCTTCCGGCACCTCGTCAAAAGCGATGCGCACCGGAATCCGCTGCGCCAGGCGCACCCAACTGAACGCCGGGTTGACGTTCGGCAGCAGGTTGTTGCCGCTGGTGCGGTCGCGGTCTTCGATACCGGCGACGATGCTTTCGACATGCCCGCGCAGCCTGGCTTTATCACCGATTACGCGGATATCCACCGACTGGCCGACATGGATGCCGTCGAGTTTGGTTTCTTCGAAATAGCCGTCGATGTGGAACGAGTTGCTGTCCACCACCGACAACACCGGACGCCCGGCGGTAACGAATTCCTGCACTCGCGGCGCACGGTCGTTGACGTAACCGTCCACCGGGCTTCGGATCACCGAGCGATCAAGATTGAGCTGCGCGCTGTCCACCGTCACCAGCGCTTCGGCCAGGGCCGATTGCGCCCGGGCGACTTTCGACTGGCTTTCTTCCAGTTGTTCGGCCGGCACCAGATTGCCCAGGCCACGGTTACGCTTGGCTTCGCGCTGGGCTTGAGCCAGGGTTTCCTCGCGATCGGCGACCGCCGCTTTAGCCTGACGCAGGGCCAGTTTGAAGCGATCCTGATCGATGCTGAACAGCACCTGACCGCGTTTGATCAACTGGTTGTCCTTGACCTCGACCTGCTGGATCAGCCCGGACACATCCGGAGCGATCTGGATGATGTCGGCGCGGATGTGGCCGTCGCGGGTCCACGGTGCAAACATGTAATACATCACCATGCGCCAGACGAGGACGACGGCAAAAGTCACGATCAGCAGGGTCAGCACCACGCGACCGATGGTCAGAAACGGTTTTTTCATGTCATCAGGTATCGACTGAGTGAGTCCACGCCGTACAGCATCACGGCGTAGAGAGCCACGTTGAACAATGCCCGGTGCCAGACCAGACGGTAAAAGTGCAGGCGCGTGAGCACGCCATGCACCAGCACAAACAACACATAGGTGATGCCCATCAACACCAGCAGGGTCGGCAGGAAAATGCCGCTGATATCCAGATCACCGATCATAGGGGCGCTCCATCGGGCAGCGGTTCTTCGGCATCGCCCGTGCTGACAAATTCCACGCCGGGCAACAGCGCCAGACGCAAACCGCTCAGGGCATGCAACAGGTTTAGCCGGGTTTCTTCGTCGCCGTGGCCTTTGAGGGCGCGGCGCGCACGGTCCATGGTCATCAGTAGCGGGCTCGGTGCCGGCAAGCGTTCGCCGGCCTTGAGGCAGGCGCGGAAATACTCGCCAACCTCAACCACCACTTGTTGCAGCAGGGCATTCGGCGCGCCTTCCACCCGCGGGGTGTAGGCCAGCAGATCGAGCAGGTTGAGACCGACGCGCACTTCACGCATGGCAATGCCGGTGTCCTGGCCGGTCATGGCCAGACGCGGCAGGTGCTGCATCAGACGGTCAAGCAATTGCACGCCCAGTTGCCGGTGCTCGGCGAGGTTGGCCGGCTCGGTCATGTGCACGATGTCTTTCCAGCTGAAACGGGTCAGGCGCTTGGCGGCCAGCTCGACGCCGAACGGACGGGCGATCAAAGTCCAGATGAACGCGAACAGCAAACCCATCGGGCCGGCCAGGTTGGAGTTCACAAAGGCGAAGAAGTCCGCGTCGTAGGCGCCCTGAATGCTGATGAACGACGAGGTGTTGACCAGCGTCAGGAGCATGCCGAGGTAGAACCGCGGCTGTACCGTCAGGGTGCCGACGCAGATGAACGGAATCGCAAAGGCCAGCACCAGCATCGGAAAATCGTGCAGGTTCGGCAGAATCAGAAACAGGTAGAGACTGGCGAACAGCACCGACATTCCGGTCCAGAAAAAGAACCGGTAGATCTGCGGCGCCGGGTCGTCCATCGAGGCGAAGAAACTGCACGCTACCGCCGCCAGAATCACCGCGCTGCCGCCGTCCGGCCAGCCGAGCAGAATCCACAGCACCGAAGCGACGATGATCGCCAGAATGGTCGAGGCCACCGAATACAGCATCATCCCGCGATCAAGGAATGGCGTCAGCCGCCCGAGGCGCCAGTGCCGGTACACCGCGCGCCAGCTGTCCTGACGCTCGCAGAGAATCGCGTCCTGCAGGCTGCGGCAGTCCTGCCACAAATCGATGAATTCACCGAGGCGATAAATTGCGTTGGAGAACAGCAATTGCTTGCGATCTTCCAGCGCCTCGCAGCTTGGCTGCAGGGTCTGGAGCTGATCCTTGAGCGCCTGCCAACGCGCCAGATCGGCGTCGTTATGGCCGAGCCATTGCTGGGTTGCGGTCAGCAGCGGGGTAAACTTTTCCACCAGTTCCGGCGTGCGTCGCTCAAGGGCGTAGAGCGAGTCTTCCAGAGCGTCGATCACCGGCAACAGGTGGATCATCCGCCCGCGCAGCTCCTTGGTGTTGCGCACGGTTTGCGGCCGGGCGCCTTCGTGGGGCAACTGGCCGATCATCAATTCAAGGCTGTTGAAATTGGCGACCATGGCCATGCGCAGCGCGGTGATCTGTTCAGGCTGCACGTCGCGACTGAGAAACTTCAGGCTGTAGGTGGTGGCGTCAGCGAACCACTTGCCCACCGCGTCGTTGAACACCGGCGCCAGACGCCGTGGCCAGAACATCGCACCGATCACCGCCGCCACGGCGATACCGAGAAAAATCTCTTCGGTACGCGCCTCCGCCACGTCCCACACCGCCAGCGGATTATCCACGGTCGGCAAGGCAATCAGCGGCAATGTGTAGCCGGCCAGCATCAGCGCGTAATTATTGGCGGTGCGCAGGTGCAGCGACAGGAACAGCAGAATCCCCGTCCACAAGGCAATCACCACCACCAACACATACGGACTCTGCACGAACATCGGCACGAACAGCACCGCCGCCGCCGCGCCGAGGAAGGTGCCGATGGCGCGGTACAAAGCCTTGGAACTGGTCGGGCCGAGAAACGGACTGGAGACGATATACACCGTGGCCATCGCCCAATACGGACGCGGCATTTGCATGAGCAAGGCGATGTACAGCGCGATCATCGACGCTGCAAAGGTACGGACCCCGTAGAACCAGTCCCGGGCCGGAGGAATGCCGGAGAAAAAACCGTTCAAGAATTGATCACCACAGGCGGATTGGCCGCCTCAAAAGCTCGCAGTACCCGAAGCGTAGCTTCCAGATCACTCTGGTCGATGCCTTCGAGCACTTCATGACGCAGACGCACCAGTTCGATCTCCACCGCTTGCACCAGTTCACGGCCGGTGTCGGTCAGGCTCAGGCACTTGGCCCGACGATCCTGCGCATCTTCGGTGCGGCACACGTAGCCGGCGTGGCACAACTGATCGAGCAGGCGCACCAGCGACGGACTCTCCATCCCGGCCGCCTGCGCCACTTGCACCTGACGCACACCCTCGCCCAACCGCCCGATCATCAACAACGGCACGGCGCAGGCTTCGGATATTCCATAGTTGACCAGCGTGGTCTGGCAGATCTTCCGCCAATGCCTGGCGGCCACCACCATGGCACTGCTGATGTTCATCTGGAGAGCGTCGAGGGAATCGGGCACGGGAAAATGCACACTGTTAGTTTGCTAACTATCAATATCGCATTGACGGGGAATTTCAGTCAAGTTTTGAAACAAATAGGTTGTCAGAGGAGAAAAAAACGCCGAGGTCTGGACGACTCAGCGTTTTTTGGCTTTCTCATACACACTGCTGCGCTCGCGTTTTCCCACAGCGACTACCGAAACGACGATTCGCTCATCTATCACTTGATAGACCAGACGGTAACCAGAAGCCTTCAGTTTGATTTTGTAGCAGTCAGGCATTCCATGAAGCGCATCAGCCGATACCCTTGGTAGCGATAACCTTTCAGCGAGCTTTTTCTTGAATTGATCTCGCAACGTATGACCCAGCTTGTTCCACTCCTTATGAGCAGATGGCAGAAATTCGAGCTTATAGGTCATCCAGGCTTACCGAAATGGGTGTTTCATGACTGCGGGAACGGACGATCTCGGCCAGTTCCAAATCATCAAGCCGCTCCATCATGGCTTCGTAAACATCGGCTGGCACCATGTAACCCATGACGCGATTATGGTTCAGCACAGCAACAGCACCACCCTGTGCGCCACTCAACACTGCTGATGGATTTTTCTTCAATTCGGAAACACTGACCGCCATATCGGCAAGAACACTTTGCATAATAAAAGACCTCAGTTGAGGTCGTGATATTGGTCTATTTAGAACTTTCAGACAATCGCAAAAACGATCAGCCGCTAAATGGTTGCCACATAGTCATCCCTCCCGCCCCTTGCGCAACAGCACATTCAGTTGATCCACCACCTCCGCCCAATCCGCATCATCGAGAATCTCGCCGCGCAAGAAATCCGCCTGACTTTTGCTCCAGAAAAACGCGTCCGCCAGGTGCAGTTCGGGTTTGAGCGGGGAATGGGTGGCGATGAATTGTTCGATGCTCACCGGGTCGCTACTCAGGCCGAGCTGCTCGAAGAGGGACGGCAGGCTGTGGGTTGGCTGCTCCATGGAGGACTCCTTCAAGAATGCGGTGGGTGGGAGATTATTCGCGAGCAGGCTCGCTCCCACAGGGGAACGCGATCAACCTGTGGGAGCGAGCCTGCTCGCGAAGGCGTCCGCGAAAGCGCTACAGAACCTAATGACTCAACTCCCGCACCTCGGCATGCGGCACCATTTTCAGAAACTCGGGCATGCTCATGTGCAGCAGGTAGTTGTGGTTGCCGGCTTCCAGGTAGATGTCTTTCTGCCGGGTCAGCAGCGGGTCGATGACCATGTCCAGGCCGTAGGAATCACCGAGCGGTGGCACCGCGCCGCGTTCGCAGTCATCGAAGATATGCGCCAGGTTGCTCTCCCGGGTGATCTGCCATTCGCCGCGAATGCGCACTTTACTCAAGTCCAGATGCCGACTGGCCGGCAGCACGGCCATCAGGTAATGCCCGTGGTGGTCGTCGAGGATCACCGATTTGGCCACGCGTTCGGCGGGCACCCCGGAAACCCGCGCGGTTTCCAGGCTGCTGGCCGAGTGGCGGTGGGCCACGATGTCATATTCGCAGTGCGCCCGATTCAGGCTGCTCTGCACTTTTTTTGCCATACGCATGCTGCACCTCGGTGTCCCGCTGAACGTTATGACTGTTCTGCTGAGTCTAGTCCGGCAAGGCATTGGCGAAGGGAAATCCGCTCACTGGACACATCTGCTCATTGAGCAGAATTCATCCAGCGCCAAGCTCAACTAGACTTAAGGAAACACCCCCATGACTCTCCCGGAGGGTCACGTGAACAGCCGATGTTGTTTGTTTTTCCTGATACTGCTGGCCAGCGCCTCGGTCCTTGCGGCTGACGTCCCGCTGACGGCGGTCAATCCGATCGGCCTGTGGCTGATCACCCTCGGCATTGCCTTTCTGATCGCCGAAGCGGCGCTGCCCAACTACGGGGTGATCGGCCTCGGCGGGATCATCATGTTCGTCATCGGCGCGCTGATTCTGGGCAACGCCGAGTTGCCGGTGCCGATGATCATCGGCCTCGGCCTGCTCAGCGCCCTGCTGCTGATCGGATTGATCGTCCGTGCCTTGAAAACCCGCCCCCGCCGCGCCGTCAGCGGCGATGCCGGGCTGGTCGGCAGCGTGACAGCGGTGACCACCGTGCAAGCGCAAAACGCCTGCAGCGGCTGGGTGCAATTGCAGGGTGAACACTGGCAAGTGCACAGCGCGACACCGCTGCACACCGGGCAATCGGTGCGCGTGGTCGGGCGAAATGGCTTATTGCTGAAAGTCGCCGCGACTGACGCGGTGCGACACGGAGAGTGATCATGGGTCTGCAAATCGGTTTTGTTGCACTGCTGCTGTTGGTGATCGCCCTCGCCGGGTCGACGTTCCGCATCCTGCGTGAATACGAACGCGGCGTGGTGTTCCAGCTCGGACGTTTCTGGCAAGTCAAGGGCCCGGGGCTGATCCTGCTGATTCCCGTGGTGCAGCAGATGGTCCGCGTCGATCTGCGCACCGTGGTGCTCGACGTGCCGCCGCAGGACGTGATCACCCGCGACAACGTCTCGGTGAAGGTCAACGCGGTGCTGTACTTCCGCGTGCTCGACCCGCAGAAGGCAATCATTCAGGTCGAAGACTTTCTTTCGGCCACCAGCCAACTGGCGCAGACCACCCTGCGCGCGGTGCTCGGCAAACATGAGCTGGATGAACTGCTGGCCGAACGCGAGCAGTTGAACATCGACATCCAGCAGGTGCTCGACGCCCAGACCGATGCCTGGGGCATCAAGGTCGCCAACGTCGAGATCAAGCACGTTGACCTCAACGAGTCGATGGTGCGTGCGATTGCCAAACAGGCCGAAGCCGAACGCGAACGCCGGGCCAAGGTGATCCACGCCGAAGGCGAACTGCAGGCTTCGGAAAAACTCATGCAGGCCGCCGAAATGCTTGGCCGCCAGCCCGGCGCCATGCAGTTGCGCTACATGCAGACCTTGAGTTCGATTGCCGGCGACAAGAGCTCGACGATCGTCTTTCCGTTGCCGATCGAATTGCTCAAGGGGATGGCGGATTTGTCGGGCAAATCCTGAGCCTGCGATCACCCGCCCGGTTTATCGGCGCTCGGCTCCCTCACGTACAAACGTGCAAATGCGCCGCCTGCATGGACATCGCTCTGCCGCTGCCAGCCTTCAGGCAACGCGGCAAACTCATCGGGTTCATCCAGCGTGCCGATCAACCACATCCGCGTGCTGCCCTTGGACACGTCGCCAAGCTGATCGAGGAAAACCTCCTCGCCGACCAAAGTGCCAAATCCGTAGGCATTGGGACGCGTGGAACGCCCATCCGCCGCTGGTGGCGTATACAGACGGATCTGCGCGTCAGTGCGGTTGTAGTAGATGTAGCTGAGGTACCACATCATGTCGCTGGTGACGATCCGGTCACCCTCGGTGAAGTGTCGATTGACGTAGTCGACCAGCACGCTGAACTGATCATTGCTGTCGACCGTGGCGTTGTTCTTCACACCCACCAGTTCGACCCCGACGAACAGCACCAGAATCGCCAGCGCCAGAACGCGAGAACCTATGTACAGCCGATCAATCGCCAGCGCCACCAGCATCGGCAACCCCAACGCATAGGCCGTCAAATACCGCTCGATGAACACCGGCGAGATGAACGACACGCCAAACACCAGCAGAATCGGCATCACGCTGTAGCACAGCAACAACAAGCTGCCGCGAAATACGCTGCGATCACGATGCAGGGCAACGGCAATCACGGCTACCAGCGCCAATGGCAAAAGCAAAAACAGCCACCCCGGCAAGGTCATGCCGTCGTCCTGGATCAGCAACGACCAGACCATCGACGGCAATGAGCTGACGGTCACCGGATCTTCCCAGCCTATGTCATTGCTGGCCTTGAGTTCCGGGATGTGCTGCAGCAGATCAAGCAGGTTGGGCACCCACGGCATGTACAGCAACGCGATGCTCAAGTTGGCCAGCCACCAGGCCGGACGCTGTATATGCCGCAGCCGATACCCCGGCTGCACGCGCACCGCTGTCAGATACAGCCAGTGGCTGATCACGCACAGAACGGTGAAGTAGTGGGTGTAGAACGCTGCCGTCATCAGCAGCGCATAGGCCACCAGATAGCGATGCCGACGCGGCTGGCGCACCCAGTAGACCAGCGCGATCGTCGCGCCGATCAGCCACATGCCGAGCAGCGAATACATGCGCACTTCCTGGCTGTAGCGCACGGCCGTGGGCAACAACGCCAGCAACAGCCCGGCCAGCAACGCAGCGCGACGGGTGGCGAGCAGATCCACCAGCCACACACCGAGACCGACGGTAATGATCCCCGGCAGCGCACTCATCAAGCGAATGGACAGGATGCCGTCACCGAACAGCCCGATCCAGCCGTGCAGCAGCAGGAAATACAGCGGTGGGTGCACATCGTGGCCCGCTAGCCCCCAGATCTCGGCCAGTGGAAACTGGCTCAGCAGGACGCTGGAGCCTTCGTCGAACCAGATCGCCGCCGCCGTCAGGTCGAAAAAACGCACCGCCGCCGCGAGCAGCATGATCGGTAACAACCAGTGCTCTCTGGCCCAGCGAAGCAGACGCAAGGCCACCAGCCATGCACCCGGGACCGCGCGCGGATCCTGCGTGTCGCCAACCGGCGTTTCTCTGTGTGCCGCCATTGCATCCTCTTGCTGTGCCGGAATATCGCGAACGGATGGAGCCGAACCTGCCCGTCACTTTAGGTCAGCCACAGGAGAGCCGTCGATGGCGGTGTGCGCTTTCACGACATCCGGCACCCCGGCCAATCCCAAACAGCCCTCGGCATTTCCAGTTCAGGCCATCAGCGCCGCGCCACCTCCCCCGCCGGATACACCGACTCCCAGCCCCCGCCCAACGCTCGGTACAACCCGACCATCGCCAGCGAAACGCCGGTCGAGCTTTCCACCCACTGCTCCTGAGTCGCCAGCAACGCGCCTTGAACGGTGAGGACGTTGACGAAATCAACCACGCCTTCGACGTATTGCTGTTGTGCGGTGCGCAGGGCGATCTGGTTCTGCCGCACGGCTTCGGCGAGGCTGTCGCGGCGGCGTTGGCTGGCGTTGTAGGCCGTCAGTTGATCGTCGATTTCATGCCAGGCGCGCAGCACGGTCTGCTGGTAGGCGATGGCCGCTTCCTGTTGCTGGGCTTCGCGCAGTTGCAGCATGCCTCGCAGGCGTCCGCCGTCGAACAGCGGCAGGCTCAATTGCGGGCCGATACCGAAAGCGCGCGAGCCCCAGGAACCGAAATCGCTCAGTTGCATCGCTTGCGAGCCGAGGTTGCCGGACAGGGTGATGCGCGGATAGAAATCGCCCTTGGCCACGCCAATATTGGCGGTGGCGGCGTGCAGGCGCGCCTCGGCCTGTCGGATGTCCGGACGGCGTTCGGCCAGCTGCGACGGCAGGCCGATGGCGACTTGCAGCGGTGACTGCGGCACCGCACCGTCTGTGGATAACTCCTTGGCCAGCGCTTGGGGCGCTTCGCCCATCAACAGACTGATCGCATTGATCAGTTGCGACTGGCGTTGTTCGAGCGCCGGCAGGCGCGATTCGATGGCCGCAACCTGTGCGGCGGCTTCGGCAACGTCGAGATCGGTCGCTACACCATCGTTGAGGCGCAGTTGCGACAGCTTGAGGCTGTGCCGGGCGACGTCAAGGTTCTGCTCGGTGACCGCACGAGTGTTCTGCACACCGCGTAGCTGAATGTAGTTCTGTGCGGTGTCGGCGAGGACCGCGAGCAGCACGCCGCGACGGTCGTTTTCGGCGACTTCGAGGTTGGCGTCGGCCGCCTCGGTTTCGCGGCGCACGCGGCCCCAGAAATCCAGCTCCCACGAAGCGGAGAAACCGGCGTCCCACAGGTTGAAGGCGGAATCGCCGTTATGCCCGGACGGATCGCTCAAGCCTTTGCCGCTGTTGCGTTGACGGGCGTAGCTGCCGGTCGTCGCAGTGGTCGGATAACGATCCGCGGTGATCACCTGGCGCGCGGCGCGACTTTGTTGCAGGCGGCTGCTGGCCAGTTGCAGGTCGAGGTTGCTGTGCATCGCTCGCTGGGTGAGGGCCGAGAGTTGCGCATCATGGAAAACCTCCCACCAGCGTTCGTTCAGCGGTTGGCTGACCACCTGACTAGCGGCGGCCTTCACGGGTTTGGCCCAGTCGGCGATCTGCGTGGCTTCGGGTTTGTGAAAATCCGGGCCGACGGTGCAGGCGCTGAGGCCAAACAAGCTCACCACAACAAGTGACTGAAACAGACTTTTGTGGCGAGGGAGCTTGTCGAATCGTCGCACCGTCCCGCTCGAGTGCGTAGCACTCGCGATTTTTGCGGTCGCTTCGCAACCCAGCGGGAGCAAGCTCCCTCGCCACAGGTTTTTATGCTGAGTCATCGCTGAGTTACCTCACGCTCCGACGCCGCCGGACTGCGGGTATCGATGCTCGCCTCCACCGACATGCCCACACGCAAACGCTCGGCCAACGGCTGACCCGGTTCGAGCATGATCTTCACCGGAATCCGCTGCACGACCTTGGTGAAATTACCGGTGGCGTTGTCCGGCTTCACAGCGGCGAAGGTCACGCCGGTCGCCGGGGCGATACTTTCAACACGGCCGCTCAACGTTTCGCCGCCGAGACTGTCGACGCGTACCTGCACGTCTTGCCCCGGCTGCACGTCGGTGAGTTGGGTTTCCTGAAAGTTGGCGATCACATACGCCTGACGCAATGGCACCACCGCCAGCAGCTTGCTGCCCGGCGTGACATAAGCGCCGACACGCACCGCGCGCTCGCCGACCATGCCGTCCTGCGGCGCGGTGATGCGCGTGTAGGACAGCTCGAAACTGGCGATTTCCAGCGCCGCTTGTGCGTGCTTCAGATTACCCTCAGCGGCATCGCGCTGCGCAGTGAGGATTTCCACCTGCTTGCGCTCGGCCGCCAGTTTCGCGCTGGCGGTATCGAGCCGTGCGCTCGCCTGATCGATGCGCGTACGGGCCTGTTGCGCGTTCTGCACCGTGCCGGCGCCGACGCCAGCGAGGTGGTTGTAGCGATTTAGTTCCTGCTGGGCAAACGCCATCTCCGCTTTGGCCGAGACCACCGAGGCCTGCGCCTGAGCAATCACCGAGGTCTGCCGTTCCAGCGTCGCCCTGGCGTTTTGCAGTTGAGCGCGGGCGACCAGGGTTTGCGCATCGGCCGCTTCAGCGGCGGCGCGCAAATCGCGATCATCGATCAACGCCAGCAATTGCCCGGCCTTGACCTGCTGGTTGTCTTCCACCAGCACTTCCTTGATGAACCCGGCCACACGCGGCACCACCAAGGTGTAGTCGGCAGAGACGAACGCATCGTTGGTGTTTTGCTGAGTTCGTTTGCCGAACAGACCGGGCATCGCCAGGTACACCAGCACGCCGACCGCCAGTGCGGTGGCCACGGCCACCGCGAGTTTCTGCTTTGCTTGAGTCGTCATAAAAACCTTCTGTTTCAGTACAGCCATCAGGTCGGCGCGCGCGGCGGAAAGATCCGCGTCGGCAGCCAGAAAATCAGCAGGATCAGCGCCACTGCGACGCCAGCCATGCACACATAGAGATCAGAGGAAGTCAGCACCACGGCCTGTTCGTGCAGGCGGTGGGCAAGGCCTGGATCGCTGCGATCAGCCAACGGTGAATTACCGAGACTGTCGATCAACATGGTCGAGTGGAAATGCAGGCGCGCGGTGGTCAGTGCTTCGATGACGCCAGTGGCGATCACCGCCGCCAGGCCTTTCACCGTGTTGAACCACGCCGAAGCGAACGGCCCATCCTGTGGCTGGATGCTGCCGGTGGACAACATCAACAACGGCAGCACCGACATCGGCTGACCGAAAATCTGCAGCCATTGCAGGACGTAGAAATTGTCGCGAATCCACTCCGAGGTCAGCAGCGAGCCGCCCAGGCAGGACAGGGTCAACATGCTCAAACCGATGCCGAGCACCCAGCGGCAATCGACCCAGCGCAGGTTGCACAGCGCCGCCACCAGAGGCAGTGCGATCAACTGCGGCAGCGCGGCGATCAGCATGATCGGCGCGGTCTGCACCGGACGATAACCCTGGACCTGCGCCAGATAGCTCGACGGAATCAGCACCACCGCCTGCAATACCACCAGCACCCCGGCCAGGGTCATCAGCGCGAACGACAGGTTGCGGATGCCGAGCATCTGCAACTTGAAAAACGGAACCGGCTGCGACCATTCATTGATCAGAAACGCCAGCAGCAACAACGAGCCAGCGCCGAGCAACGCGCAGATCAGGTTCGATTCGAACCAGTCCAGCCGATTGCCCTGGAGCAAGCCGATCACCAGCATGCAGATCGCCGGAAAACCCAGCAGCAGGCCTTTCCAGTTGAATGTCTTGAGACGTTCCAGGCGCAGCGGATCCTGCGGAATGCCCCAGGCGACCATCGCCATGGCGATCAGGCACGGCACGATGATTTGCCAGAACGTCCATTGCCAGCCGACGTACTCGCTCCACAGCCCGGCCAGCGGCGTGCCGAGGCCTGGGCCGAAAGTTGCGGTCAGCGCGTAACCGGCCAGGCCGTAGAGTTTGAAATTGGCCGGTAGAAAACGCAGGGCGACCGTCATCAGCATCGGCGGCAACGCACCGCCCGCCAGCCCTTGCAGGGTGCGCATCAGCAGCAGGCTTTCGTAATTCGGGGCGAACGGGCACAACACGCCGAGCAGCGTGAACAGGCTGATCGCGCAGAGGGTGAAACGGCGCAGCGAAAAGGTCACCGAGCACCAAGGGGCGAATGCCATCGCGGCGACCGAGGTCGCGGTGTAGCTGGCAACCAGCCACGTGCCCTCGTCGTAACCGATGTGCAGCGCGCCACGGATGTCGGCCAGCGCGACCTTGGTCACCATCTCGTTGAGGCCCGAGACCAATACCGCAAGCAGCACGCCGACCAGGCCCGTGATGATCCGCGCCCCGAACACCGGTGGCGCGGCCGCCGTCGCCGGACTGGCCGCAGCGAGGGGCGCCGGGACCGACAGGGATGTCATGGATACACACTCCGGAAGGAAAAATACCGGAGCATTTTAGTAAGGCTTACTGCTGACGAAAATTGACTTATTGGCAGGTTATAAGTGCGTCAGACACAACGATTTTCCTGTAGGAGTGAGCCTGCTCGCGATGGCGCCATTTCAGTCGATACTTTTGGCGACTGATACACCGCTATCGCGAGCAGGCTCACTCCTACAGAGATTTGCGTGGTTTGTGGGATCAGGGTTGCGCGGCCAGCCACGTCTCGTCGCAACACGCCTTGAGCGTTTCGCGCAGCCAGCGGTGCGCCGGGTCCTTGTCGAAGCGCGGGTGCCAGGCCTGGGTCAGCATCAGCGTCGGCAACGGGATCGGCAGATTGAACGAGCGCAGCTTCAGGCCCAGTCGGCGCACGCTGAGCAACGCTTCCTTGGGCACCGGCAGGATCAGGTCGGAATCGGGCAAGGCAAACATCGCCGCGTGGAAGCTTGGCGCAATCACCGCCACCCGCCGCTCCAGGCCCAAGGCATTCAACGCGGTATCAATAGGGCCGCGAGCAATACCACGGCGTGACATGCTGATATGTGAGTAACCGGCATAGCGCTCGGCGGTGATCTCGCCGTCGAGCAGTGGATGATCCTCCCGCACCAGACCGACGAAATGCGTGGAAAACAGGTTCTGCACTTTGACTTCCGGGGTCACCGGACGTGTGTTGCTGACACTCAGATCAATCCGCCCTTCGCGCAACGCCTCATCGTCGCCATCGCCCTCGGGGACGAAGCGCAATTCGCAGTGCGGCGCCTGCTGGTCAAGGGTGTCGAACAGCTTGCCGCCGTACACGCCGATGAAAAAGTCATTGGCGCGGATGCTGAAGCGCCGGCGCAGGGTGCCAAGCTCCACGCTGTCGGCGGAGCGAAACAGCAGCGCCGCCTGCTCGACCACCTCGCGCACCTGCTCGCGCAATTCGACGGCTTTGGGGGTAGGCACCAGGCCACGGCCAGCGCGCACCAGGATCGGATCGCCGATGGCTTCGCGAATGCGCGTCAGGGTGCGGCTCATGGCGGCGGGGCTGAGGTTCATGCGCCGTGCGGCCCCGACCACACTGCCTTCGTCGAGCAGGGCGTCGAGGGCGACCAGGAGGTTCATGTCCGGGAGTTGCATGCAGAGCACTCGTGGCTGATCTGGATTGATCCGGGTGCAATGCTAGCAAACATCCTTCAACTTCGCGGCGGCTGTCAGGACGCCATCGCTGGCAAGCCAGCTCCCACAGGATTTTCGGCGGTCACAGAATGAGTGAACGCCACAATCCCTGTGGGAGCTGGCTTGCCAGCGATGGGGCCAGCTCAGTCAATACACATCAGCGCTGCATGCCCCAACGCTTCACCGTCACCCGCTCCAGCGTATCGAACACCAGATTCTCCACCAGCAATCCAATCAGGATCACCACCGCCAACCCGGCAAATACCTTGTCGGTGTAGAGCTCATTGCGATTCTGAAAAATGTACCAGCCCAACCCACCCTTGCCACTGGTCGCACCGAACACCAGTTCGGCGGCGATCAGCGTGCGCCAGGCAAACGCCCAGCCGATTTTCAGCCCGGCGAGGATCGACGGCAGCGCTGCCGGGATCAGGATGAACAGCACAAAACGCATGCCCTTCAGCCCATAGTTGCGCCCGGCCATGCGCAGGGTTTCCGAGACACCGAGAAAACCGGCGTAGGTGTTCAACGCCAGCGCCCACAGCACCGAATGCACCAGCACGAAAATCAGGCTGTTCTGCCCCAGCCCGAACCAGAGCAAGGCCAGCGGCAGCAAGGCAATCGCCGGCAGCGGGTTGAACATCGAGGTCAGGGTGCTCAGCAGATCCCGGCCAAACTGCGTCGACACCGCCAGTGTGGTCAGGGCGAACGCCAGCACAATGCCGATCAGGTAACCCTTGATCAGCACTACCAGCGATATCCACACCTTGCCCAGCAACTCACCACTGAGCAGACCGTCGTACAGCGCATGACTGGTCTGCAGAAAGCTCGGCAGCAACAGGTCGTTGTTCTGCACCCGGGCGATCACTTCCCAGAGGATCGCCAGCAGAATCAGGATCAGGCTTTTACGCAGCCAGCCCTGTTGCCACAGGCGTTGCGCCAACGGCAATTCGCGCTCAAGCGGCACGCTGGACAATGGTTCAAGGACGGTTTCAAACTCTTGTCGTACAGACGATGGTTGGCTCATCAGGCAATCCTCCAGAACGCTCAATAAGCGATACGAATGTCGTTGAAGTCATGGTCACGCTCGGTTTCCGGCGACTGGCCTTCATCGAACAGCAAGCGGTGAATGCGTCGCGCCGATTCTTGAAACGCTACGCCGCCGAGGCTTTGCAGATCGTATTGATGGCTGTGCACCTCAGCGCGTACCCGCCCCGGATGTGGCGACAGCAGCAGGATGCGATTGCCGACCACCAGCGCCTCTTCAATCGAGTGGGTGACAAACAGCAGGGTGAAGCGCACCTCCTCCCAGAGCAGCAGCAACTCTTCCTGCATCTTGCGCCGGGTCAGCGCGTCCAGCGCGGCGAACGGCTCGTCCATCAGAAGGATTTTCGGCTGCATCGCCAGCGCCCGGGCAATCGCCACCCGCGCCTTCATGCCGCCGGACAAAGTGTGGGGATAAGCATCGGCGAACGCCGCCAGACCGACCTTGTCCAGATAGTGCAGTGCACGTGCTTCGGCGTCTTTTTTGTTCAAGGTTCGCGAGGCCAGCAGCGGAAACATCACGTTCTGTTTCACGGTTTTCCACGGCGGCAGTTGATCGAACTCCTGGAACACCACGATCCGGTCCGGACCTGGTCCATCGACCCGCTGACCTTGCAGGCGAATCTCGCCTTCACTCGGTGCAATGAAACCAGCGGCCGCCTTGAGCAAAGTCGACTTGCCGCAGCCAGACGGGCCGAGCAGCACGAAGCGATCCGCCGGATCGATTTCGAAACTGACCTGATGCGTGGCGCGCACCACCCGTTGCGGGGTGCGGTATTCGAGGCTGACGTTATCCACCGCCAGCAGCGCTTGCGTACTGGCGATCGGGTTGCTGGCCGCGTGGCCTTGCAAAGGGGCGTTCATCTCGATCAGCTCCCCTGCAGCGGTTTGGCGTCCTGGAAGAAGTAGTCCTTCCACGATTCCGGTTTGTTCTTGATCGCACCGACGCGGTAGAGGAATTCGGCCAGTGGATAGGTATTTTTCGGCGTGACGCTGAATTCGAATTGCGGGTTGTCGATGATTTTCAGCAGCTCGGCGCGGTCGATCCTGGCCTTGGTCACGCGGATGTAGGTGTCCGCCGCCGCGCCCTTATCGTTCTGGGCAAATTGCGCGGCCTCGCTCAGCGCTTCGACGAAGGCTTTGTAGGTTTTCGGATTGTCGTTGCGGAATTTCTCGGTGGCGAACAGCACCGTCGGCGAGTTCGGGCCGAGGATGTCGTAGGAGTTGAGCACCACGTGCACGTTCGGATTCTGCAGCGCCTGATCCTGGAACGGCGGGTTGGAGAAATGCCCGGTCAGTTCGGTGCCGCCGGCAATCAACGCAGCGGTCGCATCCGGGTGCGGCACGGCGATGGTGTATTTGTCGAGGCGATTGAATTCCTTGTCACCCCACTGCTTGGCCGCCGCGTATTGGAGGAAACGCGACTGCACCGACACGCCCACCGCCGGCACCGCAATGCGGTCCTTCTCGGTGAAATCGGCAATGGTTTTGACCTTGGGATTATTGCTCACCAGGTAGTAAGGGAAATTGCCGAGCGAGGCCACGGCCTTGACGTTCTGCTTGCCGTGGGTGCGATCCCAGATGGTCAGCAACGGGCCGACCCCGGCGCCGGCAATGTCGATGGAACCGGACAACAGGGCATCGTTGACCGCCGCGCCGCCCGAGAGCTGCGTCCAGTCGACCGTGATGTCGAGGCCTTCCTGCTTGCCGTACTTCTCGATCAGGCCCTGATCGCGCACCACGTTGAGCAATAAATAGACAATCCCGAACTGTTCGGCGATGCGGATTTCACCTTCGGCGTGGGCCACGGTCGGCGCCACCAGGCTGCCGGCAATCAGGCTGAAACCCAGGCCGATGGCCGCCGCCAGCGGTGCAAATGGAAGACGTTTGGACATGATCGAATCTCCGGCAAATCAGAAAGGCGCGTCGCCCTGAATAGTCGTGCGATACAGCTTGCGGCGCAGGTGCGCAGGGCAGCCGGCGGCAAGGTGAATCAGCGAACGGTTGTCCCAGAACACCATGTCGTGGGGCTGCCACTGATGGCGGTAGATGTTTTGCGGCAGCACGCTGTGGGCGTAGAGCTCGGCCAGCAATTGTTGGCTCTCGTCCTCCGGCAGACCGACGATGCGGGTGGTGAAGCCTTCGCTGACGAACAACGCCTTGCGGCCGTTTTCTGGATGAGTGCGGACGATCGGGTGCACCACTTCGGCGACCTGCGCCAGTTGCTCCGGGGTCAGGGTCGGGCGCCAGTTGCCTTCGAATTTGGTCTCGCTGTAACGCGCAGTGTAGGAATGTGCGGCCGAGCGCCCCTCCACGGCTTTGCGCAACGCTTGCGGCAGGCTGTCCCAGGCTTTGTGCATGTCGGCAAACAAGGTGTCGCCGCCCTCGGACGGTAATTCCTGGGCATGCAGCATCGAGCCAAGGCTCGGCAGCTCTTTATAGGAAAGGTCGGAGTGCCAGAACTTGCCGGCATCGCCGAGGCCGATGTTCTGGCCGTTCTCGACGATGTTGGAAACGATGAGGATTTCCGGGTGATTGGCCAGCAGGAACTGCTTGAGCACGTGGATCTGCAACACGCCGAAACGGCGGCTGAAATCGATTTGCTGTTGCGGAGTGATGCGCTGATCGCGGAAGACCACGACGTGGTGATCCAGGTGCGCGCGATGGATGCGGGCGAAGTCCTGGTCGTTGACCGGCCGGGTCAGGTCCAGGCCGATGATCTCGGCACCGACGGCACCGCTGAACGGACGAATTTCAAAGCTTTGCGGCGCGGCAGTCGCGGCGCTTGGGGTGGCAGTAGCTGCGGACATCTCTCAATCTCCCACGCACGGCGCGCTCACGGGCGCGCACGTCGATCAGACACTCACGCTGGATTGCGTGTCGGTTCAGGTCGTGCGGCGCGCCGATTGGTCGGCAGGTACGCAGGGGGATGACTTTAAAGCTATAAGAAAAGGAAATTAAATACCGTTAATGAATAACGATATGGCGGATGGTGAGGAATGGACTGGATGGTGAGTGACGATTTGTGTCACTTCTATGCGTAATGTGGCAACTTCACTGGCGCCTTCGCTGGCAAGCCAGCTCCCACAGTTTCCGATGTCGAGCACACAATCGTGTTCCAACCGGAAACTCTGTGGGAGCTGGCTTGCCAGCGATGAGGCCCTGATGACCGCTAGAGAATCAACGCTCGTGCAACGCCTCCGCCCGCGCCCGGATGATCGGCTTGAGCAGGTAACTCAGCACCGATTTCTTGCCGGTGATGATATCCACCGACGCAACCATCCCCGGGATGATCAGCAACGGCTTTTCATCAGTGCCGAGGTGGCTGCGCTCGGTGCGCACCTTGATGATGTAGTAGGTGGTTTTCTTGTCTTCGTCGGTGATGGTGTCGGCACCGATCTGCTCCAGTTTGGCCTTCAGCCCGCCGTAAATGGTGTAGTCGTACGCGGTGAATTTGACGATCGCTTCCTGCCCCGGGTGCAGGAAGGCAATGTCCTGCGGACGGATCTTGGCTTCGACCAGCAAGGTGTCATCCAGCGGCACGATCTCCACCATGTCGCTACCCGGCTGGATCACGCCGCCGATGGTGTTGACCAGCAACTTGTTGACGATGCCGCGTACCGGCGAGGTGACCAGCGTCCGGCTGACCCGATCTTCCAGCGCCTTGCCGGTGGCCTGGGCCTTGTTCAGGTCGGTGCGGGCTTCGTTGAGCTGAGTCAGCGCCTCGCTGCGGAATTTGCCGCGAGTCTCGTCGATCTTGCGCTGGACTTCCTTGATTGCAGATTCAGCGCGCGGGATTGCCAGCGTGGTGGCGTCGAGCTGACCACGGGTTTCCACCTCGGCACGCTTGAGCCGCAGCACTTCTACCGGCGATACCGCGCCCTGCGCCACCAGCGGCTCGGACATGTTGATTTCCTGGCGTTGCAGGCCCAGTTGCTGGCGGTATTGCGCCTGCTTGGAGCTGAACTCGCGCAGCTCTTGCTGACGCTGGATCAACTGCTCCTGCAAACCACCGATCTCGTCGTGCAGTTGCTGACGCCGGCTGATGTACAACGATTCTTCGCTTTTCGCCTGACCCGGCACGGCTTTGAGCACGTCTTCCGGGAAATTCAGTGGACGGTCATCGACCTCGGCGCTCAGGCGTTCGACGCGCAACAGCATCGACAGTCGATCAGCTTCGGTTTCGCCGACGTTGGAGGCAAACCGCGTATCGTCCAGACGAATCAGCGGTGCGCCGGCCTCGACGATCTGACCTTCCTTGACGAACATTTCCGAAACGATCCCGCCCTCCAGGTTCTGGATTTTCTGGATCTTCGACGACGGAATCGCCTTGCCGTCACCCTTGGTCACTTCGTCGATCACGGCGAAGTTGGCCCACAGCAGCAGGAACAGGAAGAAGCCGATGATTGCCCAGATGGTCAGGCGCACGACGCGCGGGGCGTCCTCGATCAGCGCCTTGTTGACCTCCGGCAGCGGCTGGCCCTGCAGCGAGGCAGAACCCTTGAAGTAGCGACGGATCGACTCTTTGACACCCGACTTAAGCAACACTGATCTGCCCCTTCTTCAACGCTTCCATCACGGCGGCTTTCGGGCCATCGGCGAGAATCTGTCCACGGTCGACCACCAGCAGGCGGTCGACCAGCGACAGCAGCGAGGCCCGGTGCGTCACCAGCACCACGGTCTTGTTTTCAACCACGGCGGCCAGACGTTGCTTGAGGCGTTCTTCGCCAGTGTTGTCCATGGCGCTGGTCGGTTCGTCGAGCAGCAGGATCGGCGGGTTGAGCAGCAGCGCCCGCGCCAGTGCAACGTTCTGTCGTTGGCCACCGGACAGGTTCTGCCCGCGCTCGCCGACCTGCAGCTCATAACCCTGAGGATGCAGACGGGCGAACTCATGCACGCCGGCCAGTTCGGCGGCTTGCAGCACCAGCTCGTCTTCTACATAGCGCGCGCCGGAGACAAGATTGTCACGCAGGGTACCGGCCAGCAGCTGGATGTCCTGGGGCACGTAGCCGATGTTGTAGCGCAGCTCGCTGACGTCGATCTGGCGGATATCCACACCGTCCACCAGCAACGCGCCGTCGTCCGGCTGATACAGGCCCACCAGCAGTTTCGCCAGCGAACTCTTGCCCGAACCACTGCGACCGATGATGCCGATCTTCTCGCCGGGACGGATCACCAGGTTGATGTTCTTCAGCGCCGGGTTCTGCTGTTCCGGGTAGGTGAAGTTCAACTGACGGCACTCGATCGCGCCCTGCAACACCTTGCGGCTCAGCGGGCGCTCTTCGAAATTGCGCTCCTGCGGCAGCTCCATCATCTGGTCAACCGAGGTCATGGTCACGCGCGCCTGCTGGTAGCGGGTCAGCAGCCCGGACAGCGACGCCAGCGGGCTGAGCGCGCGGCCGCTGAGCATGTAGCAGGCGATCAGACCGCCCATGCTCAGGTTGCCGGCGATGATCTGGTACACGCCGAAGACGATCATGATCACCCCGGCCAGTTGCTGAATCAGCAAGGTGATGTTCATCGCCAGACCGGAGAGCATTTTCACCCGTAGCTCGAGGCGGCTGAGGGTGCCGATGGTCTGTTCCCACTGGTACTGGCGTTCGCTTTCGGCGTTGTTGACCTTGACCGCATCGAGGCCGGCGAGGGTTTCGATCAGGCTCGACTGACGCTCGGCACCGAGGGCCATGGTGCGTTCCATGGTCGCTACCAGCGGCTTCTGCAACGCGTAGCCGATCAGCAGCGCAATCGGGAACGCCAGCACCGGAATCCACACCAGGTGCCCGCCAAGAATCGCGATGACGATGAAGATCAGAATGGTGAACGGCAGGTCGATCAGGCTGGTCAGGGTCAGCGAGGCGAGGAAGTCGCGCAGACTCTGAAACTCATGGATGTTCTGCGCGAAGCTGCCGACCCGCGCCGGGCGGTACTTCATCGCCATGCCGACGATGCGCTCGAACAACGTCGCGGAGATGATCAGGTCGGTTTTCTTGCCGGCCAGATCCAGGCACAGGCTGCGCAGGCTCTTGAGAATCAGGTCGAAAATGTAGGCACCAGTGATGCCCAGCGCCAGCACCCACAGGGTCGCTTCGGCCTGGTTCGGCACCACGCGGTCGTAGACGTTCATCACGAACAGCGGCGCGGCCATGGCGATGATGTTGATCAGGAAACTCGCAGCGATCGCATCGGCATACAGCCAGCGCGAGCGCTTGAGGGTGTCGCGAAACCACGAGCGCGCACGCGGGATCAGCGTGCCGTGGTTGACGTCGAATTTGTGCTGCGGCTGGGCGAAGAACACTTTGCCGGTGTAGTCGTCGGCCAGCAATTCGCGGCTGACCACCGATTCGCCGCCGTCGCTTTCGCTGAGCAGCACCCGGGCTTCGTTCTCGCCTTGCCAGCCAAGCAGGACCGCACTGCGGCCATCCTTGAGCAGCAACAGCGCCGGCATGGCAATCGCCGGAATCTCTTCCAGCTTGCGTTGCAGCACCCGGCCCTGCAGCCCGGCGCGAGCGGCCGCGCGGGGCAGCAACTCGACACTCAGGCGTTGTTTGGGCAACGGCAGGCCAGTGGTGAGCATCGCGGCACTGGCCGGCTTCTGGTGCAACATGCATAGAGCGAGCAGACCATCCAGTAAGGGATCGTCGTGCATCGCGCGCGGATCATGAATGAGTTGAACTCGACTGACTTCTGATTCCACGCTCGGCACTCTTGGCTAACAATTGAACAATGAAGGTTCTGCTCAATTCATACCCGGCAGTTGGACCTTCGGCTTCACATCGTTCTGCACGACGGATGCCAACGGTGCGACCACTCCCTGGCTCTTGAGCAACTCGCCCATGGTCGCCTTGATTCGATACTGAGTAAATAACTGAATGTTCTTGATTTCGGCCAAACGGCGCGAAGCGGTGAACAACTCGTTTTCGCTGTCGAGCAAATCGAGCAGGGTGCGCTCGCCGAGGCTGAACTGACGCTGGTAGGCGGTACGCACCGCGGTGCTGTGATCAACGTACTGCTGAGCGATCGGCACCTGCGCATTGGCATTGTTCAGGGCGTTCCAGGCCAGACCCAGTTCTTCGTTCAACTGACGCAGGGCGTTGTTGCGGATGTCCAGCGCCTGGTTCGACAGGTACGACTTGGATTCCAGATCGGCCTTGTTGCTGCCGCCGGAGTACAGGTTGAAGCGCATGCGCAGCATCGCCTGCCATTCGTTGTTGTGGCCGTTCTGACCGTCGAGATCGTTGTCGGCAGTGCGACCCAGCTCGGCGTCGAAACGCGGGTAGAAGGTCGACTTGGCGGTTTCGTACTGCTTCTCGGCAGCGGCAATATCGGACTCGGCCGAGCGCAGGATCGGGCTGTTTTCCAGCATCTGCGTCCGGGCTTCATTGAGGTTGGCCGGCATCATCGCCATGAACGGCGCCGGGCGCTCCAACTGGTCAGGCATCTGGCCGACGGCACTGAGGAAGTTGGTCTCGGAGTCGGCGAGGTTGGTCTGTTCGGTGATCAGATTGTTGCGGGCCTGAGCCATCCGCGCTTCAGCCTGATCGAGGTCAGCGCCGCTGCCGACGCCGCGCTGGGTGCGCAGCTGGATCTGGTCGTAGATGCGCTGGTGGCTTTTGAGGTTTTCTTCGGCCAGACGCACGAATTCGCGGCGGGTCAGCACGTCCAGATAGACCTGGGCGACGGTCAGTGCGGTGCGCTCGGAAGTGCCGAGCAGCGAATAGGCGCGGGAGTTGACGGTGGCTTGTTGACGCCCGACTTCGCTGGACGTGGCAAAACCGTCAAAAACCATTTGCGAGAGACGTAAACTTGACTCGCTACGGTTCAAAGTTTCCCAGTGGTTACCACCACCGTTGGCGCGGGTGGTCACGCTGTCGGTGCCCTCACGGCCATAACCGCCTAGCAGATCGACCTTGGGCAGGTATCCACCTTTGGCTGCCTTTAATTGATAATCCGCGGCCAAACGACTGTTGACCCCCGCCTGGATTTCCGGATGGACATCCAGTGCCTGCTGCATGGCTTCTGGTAAGGATTGTGCTTGGACGAAAGAGGCGGCGAGGGCGAACGGTAGAGCCTTGAACAAGTGCAAACGCATGGTAAAGATTTCCCAGGACTTCTTGTCTTGAATCACAGCAAAACGTGCTGCTGCGTCGGATGATTGGCAACCGGAATGACCGTATGTCGGAAAGTTCAAATTAGGAACTGGATCACACGCTGAGGGACAGGTCGCCGCGGAAATATCAATGTGACATTAGTGGGGCGATTGTTTAGGATGGCACCCAGAAGGTCAATAGTTTGGCATAAAGTTAATAGCGAAAGAATCTAGCCAAATTATTGACGAAGAACAGCGTCAATCTTGATTCGCAAATTTTAAAAGTACGTCCAGACTGAATCGGCGCCGAAGCCATCAGGCTATGGAAGTCAACTGAACGTGACACCCGGAGAGTCTTCAATGAGCAGTGTTGTTGCCATCGTCAAAAGCATTGTCGGTCAGGTATTCGTGGTCTCCCCCGAGGGTGTACGCCGCGTGCTCGTTGAAGGCGATCGCCTGTATGTCGGCGACCAGATAGACACCGGCCTCTCCGGCGCCGTGTCGCTGGAACTGGCGGATGGCCGCACCCTGGACCTGGGCCGAGAAACCCAGTGGAGCGCCAACGCGCCCGACTCCAGCACTGACCTGGCCGAAGCCACCGCGCAGGCCGCGCCTTCTGTAGCCGAGCTGCAGCAGGCCATCGCCGCCGGTGCCGACCCGACCACCGCCCTTGAAGCCACCGCTGCCGGCGCTACCGCCGCAGGGACTGGCGGCGCAGCGGGCGGCGGCCACAGTTTCGTGATGCTCGACGCCACCGCTGGCCGCGTCGACCCGACCATCGGTTTCCCGACCGCAGGCATCAACTCCGGCGCACAAGCGGCACAGAACATCACCGGTGGCCAGACCACCGACACCACCACCAACGCCCTGCGTGAATCGACCCTGAGCCTCAGCGCCACGCCGACCATCACCGAAGCCGGCGGCGTGCTGGTGTACACCGCGACCCTGACCCAGGCGCCGCTGACCGACCTGACCATCACCCTGTCGAACGGCTCGGTGATCGTGATTCCGGCCGGCTCCACCACCGGCACCGTCAACGTGCCGCTGGCACCGAACGACACCGTCTACAACGACCCGACCCAGATCGATGTGACCGTCACCGGCACCACCGGCGGCAACGGCATCACCGTGACCCCGCCGACCACCCCGGCCACGACCCAGGTCACCGACACCATCGACACCACCACCGTCACCCTGACGGCGGGCAACAGCGTCACCGAAGGCGGCCAGATCACCTACACCGCGACACTGACCAACCCGGCGCAGACGCCGGTCACCGTCACCCTGTCCAACGGCTCGACCATCACCATCGAAGCCGGCCAGACTACCGGCACCGTTAACGTGCCGACCGCGCCGAATGACGTCTACAACAACGGCAGCACCGTCACCACTACGATTACCGGCGCCAGCGGTGGCAACTTCGAGAACCTGGTGCCGAACACGACGCCAGCCGTAACGAACATCGTCGATTCGCGCGACACAACCGGCCTGACCCTGACCGCCACTGGCAGTGTGGTCGAAGGTGGCCAGATCACCTACACCGCGACCCTGACCAACCCGGCACAGACGCCGGTCACCGTCACTCTGTCCAACGGCTCGACCATCACCATCGAAGCCGGCCAGACCACTGGCACGGTCAACGTGCCGACTGCGCCGAACGACGTCTACAACAACGGAGGCACCGTCAGCACCACAATTACCGGTGCGACCGGCGGCAACTTCGAGAATCTGGTGCCGAACACGACGCCGGCGACCACCACCGTCACCGATTCCATCGACACCACCAACCTGTCGCTGAGTGCCACCGGCACCGTCGCTGAAGGCGGCTCGATCGTTTACACCGCAACCCTGACCAACCCGGCCGGTACCCCGGTGACTGTGACGTTGAGCAACGGCTCCGTCATTACCATCGAAGCTGGCAAAACCACCGGTACCGTGACCGTTCCGGCGCCTGCCGATGACGTCTACAAAGATGCCGGCAAGGTTGAAGTCAGCATTACCGGCACTACCGGCGGCAATTTCGAGAACCTGGTGCCGAGCACCGTTCCGGCGGTCACCGAAGTCACCGACACCATCGATACCTCGACCGTCAAACTGACTGCCGATACCTCAGTGGCTGAGGGCGGCACCGTCACTTACACCGCCACCGTCGGCGCACCTGTGACCGGTTCGCCAGTTGTCGTGACCCTGGCCAACGGTCAGTCCATCACCATCGAAGTGGGCAAAACCACCGGCACCGTGACCACCACCGCGCCAAACGATGCGTTGACCGGCAACCCACCGCTGACCAACGCCATCACCAACGTCAGTGGCGGTAACTACGAGAACCTCGTCGCCGACAAAACCCCGGTTTCGACCACCGTCACCGATACCGTCGACACCACCAACCTGTCGCTGTCCGCGACCGGTACCGTGGCCGAAGGCGGCTCGATCGTTTACACCGCAACCTTGACCAACGCCGCTGGTTCGCCAGTCACCGTGACCCTGTCCAACGGCGCGGTGATCACCATCGAGGCCGGCAAAACCACTGGCACCGTGACCGTTCCGGCGCCTGCCGATGACGTCTACAAAGATGCCGGCAAAGTCGAAGTCACCATCAACGGTGCAACCGGCGGCAACTTCGAAAATCTGGTGCCAAGTACTGTTCCTGCAGTTACCGAAGTCACCGATACCATCGACACCTCGACAGTCAAACTGTCCGCTGACACCTCGGTCGCCGAGGGCGGCACCGTCACTTACACCGCGACCGTTGGTGCGCCTGTGACTGGCTCGCCAGTTGTCGTGACCCTGGCCAATGGTCAGTCCATCACCATCGAAGTCGGCAAGACCACCGGCACTGTCACCACCACCGCACCGAATGACGCGCTGAACGGCCAGGCGCCGCTGAGCAACTCGATCACTGGCGTGAGCGGTGGCAACTACGAAAATCTGGTCGCCGACAAGACGCCGGTCAGTACCACCGTGACCGACACCGTCGACACCACCAACCTGACGTTGAGCGCCACTGGCTCCGTCGCTGAAGGCGGCTCGATTGTCTACACCGCAACCCTGACCAATCCGGCCGGTACGCCGGTGACCGTGACCCTGTCGAACGGCTCGGTGATCACCATCGAAGCGGGTAAAACCACCGGCACCGTGACCGTTCCGGCGCCTGCGGATGACGTCTATAAAGACGCCGGCAAAGTGGAAGTCAGCATTACCGGCACTACCGGCGGCAATTTCGAGAACCTGGTGCCGAGCACCGTTCCGGCGGTCACCGAAGTCACCGACACCATCGATACCTCGACCGTCAAACTGACTGCCGATACTTCTGTAGCTGAAGGCGGCACTGTCACTTACACCGCTACGGTTGGTGCGCCGGTGACTGGCTCGCCGGTTGTCGTGACTCTGGCCAACGGCCAGACCATCACTATCGAAGTCGGCAAGACCACTGGCACCGTGACCACCACCGCGCCGAACGATGCGTTGAATGGTCACGAACCACTGACTAACGCGATCACTGACGTGAGCGGTGGCAACTACGAAAACCTCGTGGCCGACAAAACTCCGGTTTCGACCAACGTCACCGATACCGTCGACACCACCAACCTGTCGCTGACTGCGACCGGCACCGTGGCGGAAGGCGGTTCGATCGTCTACACCGCGACCCTGACCAATCCGGCGGGCACCCCGGTGACCGTGACCCTGTCGAACGGCTCGGTGATCACCATCGAAGCCGGTAAAACCACTGGCACCGTGACCGTTCCCGCCCCAGCCGATGACGTTTACAAAGATGCTGGCAAGGTTGAAGTCACGATCAAAGACGCCGCAGGCGGCAATTTCGAGAACCTGGTGCCGAGCACCGTTCCGGCTGTTACCGAAGTTACCGATACCATCGATACGTCGACGGTCAAACTCACCGCCGACACTTCGGTAGCTGAAGGCGGGACTGTCACTTACACCGCCACCGTCGGCGCACCGGTAACCGGCTCGCCGGTTGTTGTCACCTTGGCCAATGGCCAGAACATCACCATCGAAGTCGGCAAAACCACTGGCACCGTAACCACCACCGCGCCAAATGATGCGTTGAATGGTCATGAGCCGCTGAGCAACTCGATTACCGCCGTAACGGGCGGCAACTACGAAAACCTCGTCGCCGACAAGACGCCAGTCAGCACCACCGTGACCGACACCGTCGACACCACCAACCTGACGTTGAGCGCCACAGGTTCCGTCGCTGAAGGTGGTTCGATCGTCTACACCGCGACCTTGACCAATCCGGCCGGTACTCCGGTGACCGTGACCTTGTCCAACGGCTCGGTGATCACTATCGAAGCCGGTAAAACTACCGGCACCGTGACCGTTCCAGCACCAGCCGATGATGTTTACAAAGACGCTGGCAAGGTTGAAGTCACGATCAAAGACGCCGCAGGCGGCAATTTCGAGAACCTGGTGCCGAGCACCGTTCCGGCTGTTACCGAAGTTACCGATACCATCGATACGTCGACGGTCAAACTCACCGCCGACACTTCGGTAGCTGAAGGCGGGACTGTCACTTACACCGCCACCGTCGGCGCACCGGTAACCGGCTCGCCGGTTGTTGTGACCTTGGCCAATGGTCAGAACATCACCATCGAAGTGGGCAAAACCACCGGCACCGTGACCACCACCGCGCCAAACGATGCGCTGAACGGTCACGAACCGCTGACCAACTCGATTACCGGCGTCACCGGTGGCAACTACGAAAATCTGGTCGCTGACAAAACCCCGGTTTCGACCACCGTTACCGACACCGTCGATACCACCGACCTGACGTTGAGCGCCACTGGCTCCGTTGCCGAAGGTGGTTCGATCGTTTACACCGCGACCCTGACCAATCCGGCCGGTACGCCGGTGACCGTGACCCTGTCGAACGGCTCGGTGATCACCATTGAAGCAGGTAAAACTACCGGCACCGTGACCGTTCCAGCACCAGCCGATGACGTTTACAAGGACGCTGGCAAGGTTGAAGTCACGATCAAAGACGCCGCAGGCGGCAATTTCGAGAACCTGGTGCCTAGCACGGTTCCGGCTGTCACCGAAGTCACTGACACCATCGATACTTCGACCGTCAAACTGACCGCCGATACTTCGGTCGCTGAAGGCGGCACTGTCACCTACACCGCGACTGTCGGTGCTCCGGTAACCGGCTCGCCTGTGGTCGTGACCCTGGCCAATGGTCAGAACATCACCATCGAAGTCGGCAAAACCACCGGCACCGTGACCACCACTGCGCCAAACGACGCGCTGACGGGTCACGAACCGCTGACCAACTCGATTACCGGCGTCACCGGTGGCAACTACGAAAATCTGGTCGCTGACAAAACCCCGGTCAGCACCACCGTCACTGACACCGTGGACACGACGAATCTGTCGCTCAGCGCCACCAACTCGGTCGCCGAGGGTGGTTCGATCACCTACACCGCCACCCTGACCAACGCTGCCGGCTCGCCAGTCACCGTGACGCTGTCCAACGGTTCGGTGATTACCATCGAGGCCGGCAAAACCACCGGCACCGTGACTGTTCCAGCGCCTGCCGATGACGTCTACAAAGATGCCGGCAAAGTCGAAGTCACCATCAACGGTGCAACCGGCGGCAACTTCGAGAACCTCGTTCCGAGCACTGTTCCGGCAGTGACTGAAGTCACCGACACCATCGACACCACCTCGGTGAAATTGACCGCAACCGAGTCCGCGGCTGAAGGTGGCACGGTCACCTACACCGCCACCGTCGGCGCTCCGGTAACCGGTTCGCCTGTGGTCGTGACCCTGGCCAACGGTCAGAACATCACCATCGAAGTCGGCAAGACCACCGGCACCGTGACCACCACCGCACCGAACGATGCGCTGACCGGTCATGCGCCGTTGACCAACGCCATCACCGACGTGAGCGGCGGCAATTACGAGAATCTGGTTGCCGACAAAACCCCGGTCAGCACCACCGTGACTGACACTGTCGACACCACCAACCTGTCGCTGAGCGCGACCGGCACCGTGGCCGAAGGCGGCTCGATCGTTTACACCGCAACCCTGACTAACGCCGCTGGCTCGCCAGTGACCGTGACCCTGAGCAACGGCGCAGTGATCACCATCGACGCCGGCAAATTTACCGGCACCGTGACCGTTCCAGCGCCAGCCGATGACGTCTACAAAGACGCCGGCAAAGTCGAAGTCACGATCAAGGACGCAGCGGGCGGCAACTTCGAGAACCTTGTTCCGAGCACCGTTCCTGCGGTCACTGAAGTCACTGACACCATCGATACCTCGACCGTGAAGTTGAGCGCCGATACTTCGGTGGCTGAAGGCGGCACTGTCACTTACACCGCGACTGTTGGCGCTCCAGTGACTGGCGCACCTGTTATTGTGACCCTGGCCAACGGCCAGACCATCACCATCGACATCGGCAAGACCACCGGCACCGTCACTACCACCGCACCGAACGATGCGCTGAACGGTCATGAGCCGCTGAACAACTCGATCACCAATGTCAGCGGCGGCAACTACGAAAACCTCGTCGCCGACAAGACGCCGGTCAGCACCACCGTGACCGACACCGTCGACACCACCAACCTGTCGCTGAGCGCGACGCCGGCGGTGAACGAAGGCGGCCAGATCACCTACACCGCGACACTGACCAACGCTGCCGGCACCCCGGTGACCGTGACATTGAGCAATGGCGCGGTGATCACCATCGAGGCCGGCAAAACTTCCGGCACCGTGACCGTCGATGCGCCGAAGGATGACGTCTACAAGGACGCCGGCACCGTTGAAGCGACCATCAAGGGCGCGACCGGTGGCGACTTCGAAAACCTGGTGACCAGCAACACTCCGGCGGTGACCAGCGTCAACGACACCATCGACACCTCCACCGTGTCGCTGACTGCCACCGCTAACGTCGCCGAAGGCGAAACCGTGGTTTACACCGCGAGCGTGACCGCACCAGTTACTGGCTCGCCAGTTGTGGTCACCCTGTCCAACGGCCAGACCATCACCATCGCCGTCGGTGAAACCACCGGCAGCGTGAATTTCGTTGCACCGAACAGCCCATTGGCGGGCGGCAGCTCGCTGAGCGTTGCAATCGACAAGGTTGCCGGCGGCAACTATGAAAACCTGGTGGCCGACAAGACACCGGCAAACACCTCGGTGTCGGACACCGTCGACACCACCAACCTGAACCTGACCGCCAGCGACTCGGTGGCGGAAGGTGGTTCGATCGTTTACACCGCGACCCTGACCAACCCGGCCGGCACTCCGGTAACCGTGACTCTGTCCAACGGCGCGGTGATCACCATCGAAGCCGGTAAAACCTCGGGCACCGTGACCGTTCCAGCTCCGGCTGACGACGTGTACAAAGACGCGGGTAAAGTCGAAGCGACCATTTCCACCGCTACCGGTGGCAACTTCGAAAACCTGGTGCCGAGCACTGTTCCGGCCGTCACCAACGTGACCGACACCATCGACACCACCACGGTCAAACTGACCGCGACAGAGTCCGCCGCTGAAGGTGGCACCGTCACTTACACCGCAACTGTCGGCGCGCCAGTGACCGGCTCGCCGGTCGTAGTGACTTTGGCGAACGGTCAGAACATTACCATCGAAGTCGGCAAAACCACCGGCACCGTGACCACCACCGCACCAAACGATGCGCTGACCGGCCATGCTCCGCTGACCAACGCGATCACCGGTGTCACTGGCGGCAACTACGAAAACCTCGTGGCGGATAAAACACCGGTTTCGACCAATGTCACCGATACCGTCGACACCACCAACCTGTCGCTGAGCGCGACCGGCACCGTGGCTGAGGGCGGCTCGATTGTTTACACCGCGACCCTGACCAACGCTGCAGGCTCACCCGTTACCGTGACCCTGTCCAACGGCGCGGTGATCACTATTGAAGCGGGTAAAACCACTGGCACCGTGACCGTGCCGGCCCCTGCCGATGACGTGTACAAAGATGCCGGCAAAGTCGAAGCGACCATTTCCAGCGCTACCGGTGGCAACTTCGAAAACCTGGTGCCGAGCACTGTTCCGGCCGTCACCAACGTTACCGATACCATCGACACCACCACAGTGAAACTGACCGCGACCGAGTCTGCTGCGGAAGGTGGCACCGTCACCTACACCGCGACTGTCGGTGCTCCGGTAACCGGTTCGCCTGTGGTCGTGACCCTGGCCAACGGTCAGAACATCACCATCGAAGTCGGCAAAACCACCGGCACCGTGACCACCACCGCACCGAACGATGCGCTGACCGGTCATGCACCGCTGACCAACGCCATCACCGAAGTCAGCGGCGGCAACTACGAAAACCTCGTGGCGGATAAAACGCCGGTTTCGACCAATGTCACCGACACCGTCGACACCACTAACCTGTCGCTGTCCGCGACCGGCACCGTGGCCGAAGGTGGCTCTATCGTTTACACCGCGACTCTGACCAACGCTGCCGGTTCGCCGGTTACCGTGACGTTGAGCAACGGCGCAGTCATCACCATCGAGGCCGGCAAAACCACCGGCACCGTGACTGTTCCAGCTCCGGCGGACGACGTTTACAAAGATGCCGGTAAAGTCGAGACAACCATCTCCACCGCCACCGGTGGCAACTTCGAAAACCTGGTGCCGAGTACCGTGCCGGCTGTCACCGAAGTCACCGACACCATCGACACCTCGACCGTCAAGCTGACTGCCGATACCTCGGTGACCGAAGGCGGCACCGTCACCTATACCGCCACTGTTGGCGCACCAGTCACCGGTTCGCCGGTCGTGGTGACCCTGGCCAACGGCCAGAACATCACCATCGAAGTCGGCAAGACCACTGGCACCGTGACCACCACCGCACCGAACGATGCGCTGACCGGTCATGCGCCGCTGACCAACTCGATCACCGGTGTGACTGGTGGCAACTACGAAAACCTCGTGGCTGACAAAACCCCGGTCAGCACTAACGTCACCGACACCGTCGACACCACCAACCTGTCGCTGTCCGCGACCGGCACCGTGGCCGAAGGCGGCTCGATCGTTTACACCGCGACCCTGACCAACGCTGCAGGCTCACCAGTCACCGTGACCTTGAGCAATGGCGCGGTGATCACCATCGACGCGGGTAAAACCACCGGCACCGTGACTGTTCCAGCGCCGGCGGACGACGTTTACAAAGACGCTGGCAAAGTCGAAGCGACCATTTCGACCGCCACCGGTGGCAACTTCGAAAACCTGGTGCCGAGTACCGTTCCAGCCGTCACCAACGTCACCGACACCATCGACACCACCACGGTCAAACTGACCGCGACCGAGTCTGCTGCCGAAGGTGGCACCGTCACCTACACCGCAACCGTCGGTGCACCGGTAACCGGTTCGCCAGTGACCGTGACTCTGGCCAACGGTCAGAACATCACCATCGAAGTGGGTAAAACCACCGGCACCGTAACCACCATCGCACCGAACGATGCGCTGACCGGCCATGCGCCGTTGACCAACGCCATCACTAACGTGACCGGTGGCAACTACGAGAATCTGGTCGCCGACAAAACCCCGGTTTCGACCAACGTTACCGATACAGTCGACACCACCAACCTGTCCCTGAGCGCTACCAACTCGGTGGCCGAGGGTGGTTCGATCATCTACACCGCGACCTTGACCAACGCCGCTGGCTCGCCAGTCACCGTAACTCTGTCGAACGGCGCCGTGATCACCATCGAAGCCGGTAAAACCACTGGCACCGTGACCGTTCCGGCACCTGCCGATGACGTGTACAAAGACGCCGGCACCGTTCAGGCAACGATCACCAACGCTACCGGTGGCAACTTCGAAAACCTGGTCCCGAGCACCGTGCCGGCTGTGACTCAGGTCACCGACACCATCGATACCACCACGGTCAAGCTGACCGCGACCGAGTCTGCTGCCGAAGGTGGCACCGTCACCTACACCGCGACCGTTGGTGCGCCAGTGACTGGCTCGCCAGTCGTGGTAACTCTGGCTAATGGTCAGAACATCACCATCGAAGTCGGCAAAACCACCGGCACCGTCACTACCACTGCACCGAACGATGCGCTGACCGGCCATGCGCCTTTGACCAACGCCATCACCAACGTCAGCGGTGGCAACTACGAAAACCTCGTTGCCGACAAGACCCCGGTCAATACCACGGTCACCGATACCGTCGACACCACCAACCTGTCGCTGTCCGCGACCGGTACTGTGGCTGAAGGCGGCTCGATCGTTTACACCGCGACGCTGACCAACGCTGCCGGCTCGCCGGTTACCGTGACGTTGAGCAACGGCGCCGTGATCACCATCGACGCCGGTAAAACCACCGGCACCGTGACCGTTCCGGCACCGGCTGATGACGTCTACAAAGACGCGGGCACCGTTGAGGCCACGATCAAGACCGCGACTGGCGGCAATTTCGAAAACCTGGTGACCAGCAACACCCCGGCCGTGACCAGCGTCACCGACACCATCGACACCACCACGGTCAAACTGACCGCGACCGAGTCTGCTGCTGAAGGTGGCACCGTCACCTACACCGCGACCGTTGGTGCGCCGGTAACCGGTTCGCCAGTGACCGTGACTCTGGCCAACGGCCAGAACATCACCATCGAAGTGGGCAAAACCACCGGCACCGTGACCACCGCCGCACCGAACGACGTGTTGACCGGTCATGCGCCACTGACCAACGCCATCACCAACGTCAGCGGCGGCAACTACGAAAATCTGGTGGCCGACAAGACTCCGGTCAGCACCACCGTGACCGACACCATCGACACCACCAACCTGTCCCTGAGCGCGACAGGCACCGTGGCCGAAGGTGGCTCGATTATTTACACCGCAACGCTGACCAACGCTGCCGGCTCGCCGGTTACCGTGACGTTGAGCAACGGCGCCGTGATCACCATCGACGCGGGCAAAACCACGGGCACCGTGACCGTTCCAGCGCCAGCCGATGACGTCTACAAAGACGCCGGCACCGTGCAGGCAACGATCAAATCCGCCACGGGTGGCAGCTTCGAGAACCTGGTGCCAAGCACCACGCCAGCCGTGACCAGCGTCACCGACACCATCGACACCACTGGCGTGAAACTCACCGCCACGGGCACCGTGGCCGAGGGTGGCACCGTCACCTACACCGCGACTGTCGGTGCGCCTGTGACCGGCTCGCCTGTCGTCGTGACCCTGGCCAACGGCCAGACCATCACCATCGACATCGGTAAAACCACCGGCACCGTGACCAGCATCGCACCGAACGATGCGCTGACCGGCCATGCACCGTTGACCAACTCGATCACCAACGTGACCGGCGGCAACTACGAAAATCTGGTGGCCGACAAGACTCCGGTCAGCACCACCGTGACCGATACCGTCGACACCACCAACCTGACCCTGAGCGCCACCAACACGGTCGCCGAGGGCGGTTCGATCATCTACACCGCGACCCTGACCAACGCTGCTGGTTCGCCAGTCACCGTGACTCTGTCGAACGGCGCCGTGATCACCATCGACGCGGGCAAAACCACCGGCACCGTGACCGTCCCTGCTCCGGCCGACGACGTCTACAAGGACGCCGGCACCGTTCAGGCCACGATCACCAACGCCAACGGTGGCAACTTCGAAAATCTGGTGCCGAGTACCGTGCCGGCCGTGACCAGTGTCACCGACACCATCGACACCACTACCGTGAAGTTGTCTGCCACCGGTACAGCGGCTGAAGGCGGCAACGTCGTCTACACCGCCACCGTCGGTGCGCCAGTCACAGGTTCGCCAGTCGTGGTAACTCTGGCCAACGGCCAGACCATCACCATCGACATCGGCAAAACCACCGGCACGGCAACCACCACCGCACCGAACGATGCACTGACCGGCCATGCACCGCTGACCAACACCATCACCAACGTCAGCGGCGGCAATTACGAAAACCTGGTGGCCGACAAGACCCCGGTCAGCACCACGATCACCGACACCATCGACACCACCAACCTGTCGCTGTCCGCGACCGGCACCGTGGCCGAAGGTGGATCGATCGTTTACACCGCCACCCTGACCAACGCCGCTGGTTCGCCAGTCACCGTGACTCTGTCGAACGGCGCCGTGATCACCATCGACGCCGGTAAAACCACCGGTACCGTGACCGTCCCTGCCCCAGCCGACGACGTCTACAAAGACGCCGGCACCGTGCAGGCAACGATCAAGTCCGCGACCGGTGGCAGCTTCGAAAACCTGGTGCCAAGCACCACGCCAGCCGTGACCAGCGTCACCGACACCATCGACACCACTGGCGTGAAACTCACCGCCACGGGCACCGTGGCCGAAGGTGGCACCGTCACCTACACCGCCACCGTCGGCGCACCGGTCACTGGTTCGCCAGTCGTGGTGACTCTGGCCAACGGCCAGACCATCACCATCGACATCGGCAAAACCACCGGCACCGTGACCAGCATCGCGCCGAATGACGCGCTGACCGGCCACGCGCCGTTGACCAACTCGATCAGCAACGTGACCGGCGGCAACTACGAAAACCTCGTAGCCGACAAAACACCGGTCAGCACCACCGTGACCGACACCATCGACACCACCAACCTGTCGCTGTCCGCGACCCCGGCGGTGAACGAGGGTGGCCAGATCACTTACACCGCAACCCTGAGCAACGCCGCCGGCTCGCCGGTGACCGTGACCCTGAGCAACGGTTCGGTGATCACCATCGACGCCGGCAAAACCACTGGCACCGTGACCGTTCCAGCGCCAGCTGACGACGTCTACAAAGACGCCGGCAGCGTGCAGGCGACCATTACCAACGCCAGCGGTGGCAACTTCGAGAACCTGGTACCGAGCACGACACCGGCCGTGACCAACGTCGCCGATACCATCGACACCACCACCGTCAGCATCACCGGCAGCACCTCGGTGACCGAAGGCCAGACCGCCAGCTACACCGTCAGCCTGACCCACCCGGCACAAACCGACGTGACCCTGAAAATCGTCTACAGCGGCACCGCCGCCGACGGTTCGGACTTCACCGGCGTGTACACCGTGAAGATCCCGGCGGGCGCCAGCAGCGCGCAGTTCAACGTCGCCACCATCGATGACAAGATCACCGAAGGCACCGAGAACTTCGTGGTCAAGATCGATTCGGCCACCGGTGGCAACTTCGAGAATCTGGCCGTCAGCAGCACCAACGGCAGCGTCAGCACCTCGATCATCGACAACGATGCGCCACCGGTCATCGACCTGGATGCCAACAACTCCAGCGGCGCCACTGGTGCCGACTACAAGGTGACGTTCACCGAAAACACCCCGGGCGCAGGCGTGTCGATTGCCGACACTGACCTGACGATCACCGATCCGGACAGCACCATGCTGACCGGCGCGACCATCGTCCTGACCAACCGTCAGGACGGCGATGCGCTGAACCTCGGCAACAGCGTCAACGGCATCACCATCAATGCCAACAGCACCAACGGCACCGTGACCCTGACCCTGTCGGGCAACGCGACGCTGGCCGACTACATGCAGGCCATCAAAAACATCACCTTCACCAACAGCAGTGAAGACCCGAGCACCGTGCCGCGGATCATCACCGTGACCGTGACCGATGGCGGCAACTACTCCAACACCGCGACCACCACGGTCAACGTGGTGGCGGTCAACGATGCGCCGGTTGCAGCGCCAGTCAACGTCACCGGCACCGAAGACACGCCGCTGATCCTCGGCTGGTCGACCTTCGGTGTGACCGACGTCGACAGCCCGGCCAGCAGCCTGGGGATCAAAATCACCCAGCTGCCGGGCGAAGGCAAACTGCAGTATCTGGACGGTTCGACCTGGAAAGACGTCGCCAACAACCAGACCTTCAGCAAGGCTGACATCGACGCCGGCAAGCTGCGCTTCATGCCGGATGCCAACGAGTCGGGCGTCAACGGTTACGGCGGCACCGGCATGGGCAACAACCAGGCCGATTACGCGCAGATCAAGTTCCAGCCAACCGACGGCCAGCTGCTGGGCAACACCGGCACCGTGAAGATCGACATCACGCCAGTGGCGGATGCACCGACCGTGAGCGTGGCCGATAACAGCGTGAAGTCCACCGGACTGGTCAAGGAAGTCTGGACCGGCCTGTCGGGCCTGGGCACCAGCGGCAACGGCGCTGACTCGACTACGTTGAAAAACGTGATCGACGGCGCCGGCACCCCGAACTCCAGCACCAACGTGACCAACGTGCAGTCCGACGGCAGTGTGACCGCCGGCACCGCGTCGAAAACCTCGGGCCTGATCTATCTGGAAGCCGGCAAGACCTACAGCTTCAGCGGCGTGGCTGACGACAGCCTGCTGATCACCATTGGCGGCAAGAGCGTGGCGTCGGGTACCTGGGGCGCGGGCGGTGCGATCAGTGGTTCGTTCACCCCGACCACCAGCGGTTACTACACTCTGGACATCTACCACCACAATCAGAGCGGCCCGGGCAGCTACGACGTCAACCTGTCGGTCAACGGCAGCACGCCGATCGACCTGAGCAGCGCCGGCGTGCCGATCTACACCGGCGTGCAGGATCTGGTGAATGCCGGTGTGACCGTCTCCGACCTGCACGGCACGAACGGCGAAGGCTATTACGACGGCTACAAGCTCAACACTGGCGCCGAAGGCACCACGGTGAAACTGTCGGCGATCAACACTGCGCTGACCGACACCGACGGTTCGGAAACCCTGAGCGTGAAGATCAGCGGTGCGCCGGTCGGCTCGGTTCTCTCCGACGGCCATGGCCACACCTTCACAGTCACCGCAAGCAACGGCGAAGCCAACGTCACCGGCTGGAACCTCGGCAGCCTGACCGTGACCCCGCCGACCTACTACAACGGCCAGTTCAACCTGACCGTGACCTCGACCTCCACCGAGATGGTCGGCGGCTCGGCCAGCAGCACCGCAACGATTCCGGTCACTGTGGTGCCGGCGGTGTACAACGCCGTGGTTGGTACCTCTGGCGACGACACCTTCAACGGCACCGATGGCAACGACATCATGGTCGCCGACATCGGCGGTCTGACCGTGGTGCCGGGCACCAACTACAACATCGCGTTCATGGTCGACAGCTCGGGCAGCATGAGCACCTCGTCGATCAACGCGGCCAAGGACTCGCTGACGTCGGTGTTCAACACCCTCAAGCAGAGCCTGGGCGGCAGCAACTCGGGCACGGTGAACATCTTCCTGGTGGACTTCGATACCCAGGTCAACAAGTCGGTGTCGGTGAACCTCAACGACTCGAACGCGCTGACCAAGCTCAAAGCCGTGCTCGACTCGATGACCTCTGGCGGCGGCACCAACTACGAGGACGTGTTCAAGACCACGGCCAACTTCTTCCAGAGCACGGAAGCGCTGGCCAACACCGGGGCGAAGAACCTCACGTACTTCATTACCGACGGCCAGCCGACCTACTACCAGAGCGGCGAGCAGACCAACCCGACGCTGTATGGCAGCGTGAAGTTCGACAGTGTGGTGACGACCAGCAACTACAAGCTGGGCGATACCTTCAGCACTTACATCGACAGCACGCATTACCTGAGCATCAGTGCCGCCGGTGCTGCTGTTCTGCAAACGTATAAAAACGGCAGCTGGAACTGGAGCAACCTGGGTACCGTTCACGCCCAGGGCGACGGCACTTATGAGCTGTCGAGCCTGGCGGGCAGCGGCAGCAGCACCAGCTCGGCCACCACCGACAACTCGACCAGCAGCTTCGCCTTGCTCAGCGGTCTGTCGAATGTCGAGGCAATCGGCATCAACAGCGGCGTCAGTCTCAACGACCTGAAACCGTATGACTCGGATCACTCGCCGCAAACCAACATCGATCCGAAGGATCTGGCGAACTCGATCATCGGCCACACCGAAGCGACAATGCCGGGCAACGACACTGTCAGCGGTGGCGACGGCAACGACATCCTGTTCGGCGATCTGGTGAGCTTCAACGGCATTGCCGGCGAGGGTTATCAGGCGATGCAGGCGTTCGTGGCGCAGCAGACCGGCGTCGACGTCAGCAAGGTCACCACCAGCAACGTGCACCAGTACATCACCGAGCACTATCAAGCGTTCGATGTGTCCGGCGCACATGACGGCAACGACACCCTGCTGGGTGGCGCGGGCAATGACATCCTGTTCGGCTCGGGCGGCAACGACTTGCTCGACGGCGGCAAAGGCAATGACATCCTGCTCGGCGGTACCGGCAACGACACGCTGATCGGCGGCCAGGGCAACGACATCCTGATCGGTGGTTCCGGTGCCGACACTTTCGTCTGGAAAGCAGGCGACACCGGCAACGACGTGATCAAGGATTTCAATGCCAACGAAGGCGACCGCATCGACCTGCGCGATCTGTTGCAGGGTGAAACCGGCAGCACCATCGACAACTTCCTGAAGATCACCACGGTTGATGGCACGTCGTCGCTGCAAGTCAGCTCGGCGGGCAAGTTCAACTCCGGCGATGCGGCAGCCGCCACGCCGGACGTGACGATCAAACTGGAAGGCAACAACTGGTCAACCGCCAACATTCACAACCTGATTGCCGGCAGCGACCCGACCATCAAGGTCGACCACAACAACAGCTGATACGTAAACCAAACGGCCGCCCCTTGGGGCGGCCGTCACGTTTGCGGCTAACTCAGCGGTGACGATTTCTTCGCCACCCCGCATACTCGCGCGCAGTTGGCCTATGCTGCTGACAGCATGACGCTGGTTTCTTTCTGAGGGATGCTCAATGTTTTACGTGCAACGCGATGCGCAAGGTCTGTTGATTCGCGTGGAAGCCGCGGCCTACGCCGAGGCCACGGAAACGCTGCCGGCCGACAGCCATGAAATCCAGGCCTGGTTCGCCAATGAAGTGGTGGAAACCAGCCTGAAACAGCTCAAGCAGAGCGACCTGGAAATGATTCGGGTACTCGACGACCTGATTCAGGTGCTGACCCAGAAGGGCGTGATCCGCGTCACCGACCTGCCGCCGGCGGCGCAGGCCAAGTTGATGGATCGGACACAGGCGCGGGAAGCGCTGGGCGGGTTGAGCCAGTTGATCGACGATGAAGAGACCGGGTTGATCTGATCCGCCCAGAATCAAAAGCCTGCCCTCACCCCAGCCCTCTCCCTCCGGGAGAGGGGGCCGACTGAGGTGTTTGGCGCTGTACATCGACCTGAGAAATCGAGTCGATTACGGATTCAGAGCAAATCGTTCACGTCGGCGTATTGCGTCAATATCCCACGGTCAGTCCCCTCTCCCTTTGGGAGAGGGCTAGGGTGAGGGTTGCTTTTGCGATGACTCACTGCCAAGGCTTCGGCTCACCAAACAACTGCCCCTGCACCCCATACAAGCCCATCTCGCGAATCACCGATAACTCGCCTTCGGTCTCCACCCGCTCGGCAATCAATGGCAGGTCGATGCTGTGCGCCGCACGCTGGATCGCCTCGATGAACAGGCGCTTGTCGCTCTCCTGATCGATGGCGCGAATGTAACTACCATCGATCTTCAGATACGCCAGCCCCAGCCGTGCCAGGTTGCCGATCATGCTGAAGCGTCCACCAAAGCGCTGCAGGCTCAGGGAGAAACCGAGTTCACGCAGGCGCCGGGTCAACTGCTCCAGTACCGCTTGCTCCGGCAATTGCTCCTCGCCGATCTCCAGCGTCAGGCGCTCGCCGAGGTCGGAGTGCGCTCGCAGAATCTCGAACACTTTGTTCAACGCCTGTGGATCGGCCAGGGTCGCCGACGACAGGTTCAGCGCCAGCGAATCTTCATGCGCCTTCATTTGCTCCAGCACGCGCTCGAGCATCAGACGGTCCAGCCGCGCGGTCCAGCCAAAACGCTCGAGCCACGGCAGGAAACGCCCGGCCGGGATGGTCTGGCCTTGATCATCGAGCAAGCGCGAGAGCACTTTGTAATGCAGCACCAGTTGCGTGTCCTGGGCGGCCACCACCGGTTGGAAGTACAGCTCGAAACGTTGTTGATTGAGCGCCTGATCGAGCAAGCGATGCCAGGCGTGGTGATCGTCACCGACGTCCGCCACCAGGCTCTGATCGATGCACGCCCAGTTCTGCTCGCCCTGCCCCTCGGCCTGCGCCAGCGCCTGGTCGCCCAGGGTCAGTACCGCTTGCGGTGAATCACCGTGGGCAAACGGGGCGAGGCCGATGGAGGCCACGGCCGGCACATCGGTGGCGCCGGTGGCGTGCAGGCTGCTCAGCGCACTGTCGAGGTTCTGCGCGAGTTGCAGCGCTTCTTCGCGCACCAGTCCCGGCGCCAGCACGGCGAATTCACCGCCGCGAATACGGGTGACGAGGTTCTGGGTTTCCGGGTATTTGGCGCATTCGCGGGACAGTTGCTCGCCGACGGCTTTCAACAATTCATCGGTGCGCTGACCGCCCAGACGCTGATTGAGCCCGGCCAGATCCTTGACCCGCAACAGCAGCAGGTAACCGGAACTGGCCTGCTCGGGGTTGCTCACGCGGTTGTGCAGTTGCATCTCGAAATAGCGTCGGTTGGCAAGCCCCGTGAGGTTGTCCTGATAAGACTCGGCGCGCAGTTTTTCGCTGCGCTCGGCCTGCTCCTGGAACAGCGCCTTGAGCTTCTCGACCATCTGGTTCATCGCCTGCACCACGCGCCGCAGTTCCGGGGTACGCGGCAACTCCGGCAGGCTGAGGAATTCGCGGCGGGCGATGGCGTGGGACTGTTTGACCATGTAATCCAGCGGGCGCAATTGCCGGCGCAACAGCAGCGCGCCGAGCACCGCGCTGACCGCGCCACATAGCAGCAGCCAGCCGAGGCTGCCCAACGCGCTCTGCCACAGTTTGGCCACGGCAAACATCGGGTGGCTGACCACCTCGACCCGCGCCGCCTGCTCCCAGCCACGGCTGACCAATGCGTCGCCACCGGCAGGCTCCAGACCGATCAGGTTGACGAACCAGTCAGGCACATTGCTCACCGCCGGAATTCCGCTGCGCTCGACAATGGTCTTGTCAGTCTTGAGATCGACCACGCGAATGCTCGCGTAATAGCCGCTGTCGAAAATCGAGCTGACCAGCAGCTCGACCATCGCCGGGTCGTCGATATTCGGCGTCAGCGACAACGCCAGCGCCGTGGCGGCGTCCTGGGCATGGGAGCGCAGCTGGTTGACGTACTGGGTGCGCGAGCTCTCCAGACTGACCATGAAGCTGCCGGTGAAGGCAACCACCAGGAACAGACAGATAGCGATCAACAGCTGTTTGAACAAAGACATCTGAGCGCGTGCTCCTAGTTAGTCGTTTCGACCGGGAAACCTTCGGCCTGCATTTTCTTCAGCACATCCTGCCAGCGCGACAGGCGTTTGGTGTCACCGACCTTCTTGTTGCCCTTGGCTCCCGGCAGGTACAGACCTTCAGCATTGAAAGAGTAGACCGGCAGCAAATCGGTTCGCTGGGACGCAGGCTGAATCGGATCGATCAGGCTGTCGAGCACCAGCGGCATGGCATCGGGGGTGGCGTAGTAAGTCAGTACCATGTGTGCGCGATTCTGGCGCAGAGCCTTGACGTAAGTGATGCGCAGCTTGTCACTGGAGACCCCGAGATGGCGCAGGCTGAAATACTTGGCGATCGCGTAGTCTTCGCAATCGCCGGCGCCTTTCCACAGGGCTTCGATGGGCGTCTCCCAATAATCGACCTGCCCCCACAGATCGATATCTTCTACATAACGCACCTGTTTGTTGAAAAACAGGTTCACCACCTTGAGCTTTTCCATCTCGCTGACCTGTTTCTGCGTGGCCAGCAGATTTTGCCAGGCATCGATCCGCTGCTGCCCGGCACCCAACGGGCCGTACAGCGCCGTAGCCTTGCGGCTGATTGCGGAAAAATCCCAATCGGCATGCAGGCCGCCCAGCATGACGCCGGCCAGCAACAGTGCGCAGCCTAGCCAGCGCAGAGTCCGGGGGATCGCGAAACGTACCGCCACAGCAGGTTTCCAGGGGGCAGGAAGGAAAGCGTTTGATGGTGAAGCTTAGCCCGGCAAAAAACAATGGCACCATGAGATCATCGCCATCGCGCTAAACTTCACACAGGACAGCAATCCTTTACATGGTTTGACAACCTGTAGAGCAATCACTAGTGTCTTTGGATCCAAATTCCGTCGTCATTCAGGGTGAGTAGTTGTGACACAGAAGCCCAAACCGCTGCACAGCATCAAAGTCGATGGGCCGATCCCCGCACACCTTGCCCGCTCGATCATCGAAGAAACCCTGCGCTCGGCGATCCTTGACGGTCGCTTGCCGTGCGGCACCGCCCTGCGCCAGCAGGATCTGGCCGATCTGTTCGGGGTCAGCCGCATGCCGGTGCGCGAGGCTCTGCGTCAGCTCGAAGCGCAGGAACTGCTGAGCGTCACCACCCACAAGGGCGCCGTGGTTGCGCCGCTGATCCAGGGCGACGCCACCGAAACCTACGAGTTGCGGATCCTCCTCGAATCCGAAGCCATGCGCCAGTCGATCCCGTTGCTGACCAGCGCCGATCATGCACACGCCGCCGGCTATATCGAAGAACTCGAAACCCAGCACGACTACAGCGAAATCGGTCGGCTCAATCGCCTGTTCCACATGGCCCTGTACAGCAAGGCACCGAATAAGCGTCTGCTGCGGCTGGTCGAAGACGGCCTCAACGAGGAGGAGCGCTTTCTGCGTTTCAACCTCGAAGCCATGGGCCTGGGCAAACTGTCCCAGGAAGATCACCGCGCCATGCTCCAGGCCGTGATCGCGCGCGACGTCGAGCTGTCGGTGAAGTTGCTCACGCATCACCTCAACCGTGGCGTCGAGGTCATCACCCGCTTTCTCGCCAGCCCTGCCGGACAAAACCGCAAGGCCGTGCGCTGATGCTCTCCACGCCGGTCTCAGGCCCTCGCAGCTGACCGGCGAATAACCCGCTTACAAATCCTCTCTACGGTCTGCCGCAAACCCGGTGGCGGATCCGCCTGTTCGCTCTAACCTCCCAGCGCCCCGCAAGCCCGGCATTGCAGCTCGCTACGGACGAATCGGGCATAGCCGTCCCGCCAATTTACCCGCACTCTTTAACGGCCAACCCATGAAGAACGGGCGACGCACCGCACCGCCGGCGCAGTCCCCGCACCAGGAACCTACGGAAGGAGCCTTGCCACGGGATAAAAGGAAGTTACGGCGCCGTTTCCGGCCCACTTTCATTCCTATACATCACATCAATTTTTCGCTGCTTAAGTTGCTTTGAGTGAGGCATTCACTCTTGTATTCAATTTTGGCCATTATTTGCCGAAAGGAGCAACTACGCCCAAGTAAAACTTAAATCAAAAGTTTTACCAGGCCGACTCATACTTGAAAAACATACAACTAAAAATAATTAAAAATAAACTTGTTAAGTTATTTGACGATGTATTAGCTTTTCCTCGCCGAGCAGGGTTCGCCCCGCAAATACGGCGCAGCTCTGCAGTCAGCCAATAGCTTTGGCAAATAGTCGCCAACGCACGACCGAGAGCCTTTCATGCACTTTGCAAACTTTCATTAATCCGAATGAGGCCTGCGTTCGCCAATAGAAAACATTTCAAACTAATCAAGTCCGTGTTGATGCACTGAACGAGCAACTCCCTCTATTCCAATAACACCGAGGTTCGCCATGATGCCAACTAAAGAACAACTCGCCCTGAAAAAAGCTCAATTGAGCGTTCACCCGATCTTCACTGAAATCGATTCGTTATCGGTACTGCGCCGGTTCATGGAATCCCACGTATTCGCCGTGTGGGATTTCATGTCGCTGACCAAACGTCTGCAGCAGGAACTGACCTGCACCCGCCTGCCATGGCTGCCGCCACGCGATCCGCATGCTGCGCGGCTGATCAACGAGATCGTGCTTGGCGAAGAGTCGGATGATCGTCCCGCCCATGGGCATTACAGCCATTTCGAACTGTACCTGGACGCGATGCGCGAAGTCGGTGCGAGCACCACGGCGGTCGAACGGTTTGTCGCGCTGCAACAGGAAGGCGTGAGTTACGACGTCGCCCTGCAAAGCGTCGAGGTGGATCCGGCTGCGGCGACATTTGTTCGCGAAACGCTGCACACCGCGCTGCATGCACCGGGCCACAGCGTCGCCGCCGCGTTCCTGCATGGCCGCGAGAGCGTGATCCCGACGATGTTCCAGCGCATTCTTGACGACTGGGGGATCGGCATCGAACAGGCGCCGACCTTTCGCTATTACCTGGAGCGCCACATCGAGGTCGACTCCGAAGATCACGGCCCGGCGGCGGAGCAGTTGCTGGAACGCCTGGTCGATGGCGATCCGCAGCGCGAAGCCGAGGTCTATGCCAGCGCCATCGCGGCGGTGGAAAGCCGCATCGCCCTGTGGGACGGCCTGCGTCTGAGCATGCGTGTACCCTTGGCGGAGGTGGCCCAATGAACGCCGCCGACTATCAATCCTTCGCCGACGCCTGGGAAACCCGCGCCACCATCCGCACCCGGCCACGGCGCGTGCTCGAAGACGATGAGCGCCTGATCTATCCGCTGAGCCGCCAGCCCCTGGTGCTCAGCGAAACCTTCCTGCGCGAATGCCCGCAGCAGCGTGATTTCGCCCTGGTGCAGACGCTGTACAAATTCATCAACGATGTGGTGATTTTCGAGACCGAAATCGTCGACCAGACCGCCCGCGCCATCGCCAAGAATCGCTTCGCCGTGCCGTTCCCGTTCGCCTGTCGCTACGACGCCATGACGGTGGTAGTGGACGAGGATTACCACGCACTGGTGGCGATGGACTTCATGCAGCAGACCGTGGCCATGACCGGCATCGAGCCGATCGAATTGCCCGCAGAAATCGAACTGAGCCGGGCGATTCCTGCCGCTGTGGCGTTGGCGCCCGAGCACCTGCGCAGCGCGGTGGAACTGATCTGCGTGGCCATCGCCGAGAACACCGTGACCGGCGACGTCGCGGCGTTCGCCCGGGACGATACGGTCAAGCCATCGATCAAAGGGTTGATGGCCGATCACCTGCTCGACGAGGGTCGGCATTCCAGCTTCTGGGCCCGGATGGTGCGCATCTATTGGCACACCGCCAATGACGCGGATCGGGAAACCATCGCGCAGATCCTGCCGGTGTTCATCGGCCATTACCTGACCAACGACATCCAGAAGTCCTTCGATCTGCGCCTGATCGACGCCCTGCCGGTCAGCGAGGCAGTGCGCCGCTCGCTCAAGGACGAGATGGCCGGGCTGGCCTTCCCGATCAATCGCCACCATCCGTTGGTGGGCAACATCGTGCGGTTTTTCCACAGCAGCTCGCTGCTCGACACGCCCTGCGTGCAGCACGCCCTGCGTGACTATCTGGTTTGATGAGGAGGCCGACATGAGACGTCTCGACATTTTGCTGATTGGCGCCAGCCAGGCCATGACCGACCTGGCGCAGGAACTCGAACAACACGGTCATTCCTTACGACGCAGCGGTACGGCGCAATCGCCGGTGGATCTGATCATCGACGATGGCTTCATCGGCGCTGGCGATTTCTGCGCCATCCCGCACTTGCATCTGCGTCTGGGTATCGGGGCGCCGGGCCTTGGCGGTTTGCCGACACTCGACCTGCTGTGCTTCCTCGGCTCGTCACTGATCAGCCGTGTGCCGATTGGCGATGAGCCGTCCGGCAACGGACAGGCACTGCGCCAGCGGGTGCTGGCGCAGGTGGTCGAGGAAGTCGCGCTGCTGGTCAGCCGCTTCTCCCGCGATGCGGAGTATTTCCAGCAGGCGATGCCCGCCACGGCACCGGACTTCGAACAGGTGGAGGACCTGCGGTTTCTCGACAGCCTGGCCTACGTCCATCGCCTCAACGACACGGCCAGTTCGGTGCTGCTGAAGCAGGCGCAGATCCCGCTGATCGAGCGCCTGCAAGAGAGTCTGATCGAACACGCCGAACGACCGGCGCTGCACCTCGCCGAGCAGTCGCTCAGCTATCGTCAGTTACATGCTCACAGCCGGGCGATCCAGCAACGTCTGCAACCGTTGCTCGAACAACATCCGCAGCCGTGGATCGTGGGCATCTGCCAGCCGAAAAGTCCGGCGCTGTTCGCCTCGATTCTGGCGGTGCTCGGCAGTGGCGCCGTGTATCTGCCGCTGGAGCCGAGCCATCCGTTGCAACGCCAGCAATACATCCTGCAAAACGCCGGCGCGGTGTTGCTGTTGCATGACGGCAAGCATCCGCTCGGTGAGTCGATGCCCGGGTTGGATGTCAGTCGTATCGACAGCGCGGACGTCGATCTCGACCTGCCGTTGATGCGTCAGCGGCCGACGCTCGAAGCACCGTGCATGGCGCTCTACACCTCCGGCACCACCGGGCATCCGAAGGGTGTGCTGCTGAGCCAGGCGAACCTTGCGCACTTCACCGCGTGGTACGCCGATTACGTGCAGTTGCGCGCCGAGAGTCGGGTGTTGCAGTTCTCCTCGCTGAGCTTCGACTCGTCGCTGATCGACATCTTTCCGACGCTGCTGCAGGGCGCCGAACTGGTGGTGCCGGATGACACGCAACGGCGCGATCCATTGCAACTGGTGGCGCTGATCCGCCGTCGGCAACTGACCCATGCGTTCCTGCCGCCGGCGCTGCTGAGCATCTTGCCGTTGGAGCAACTGCAAGGCGTGGAGGTGATGACCGGCGGCGACGTCTGCGAGCCCTTCGTCATCGAGCAACTGACCCGTCAGGGCAAGCTGCACAACCTCTACGGCCCCACCGAAGCGACGGTGCTGATTACCGCTCGCCAGCTCAAACCGGGTGACAGCAACCGCACTCTTGGCGCACCGATTGCCAACAGTCAGGTGCTGATTCTCGATGACGACTTGCAACCGGTGCCGGAGAACACCGTCGGCGAATTGTTCATCGTCGGCCTCGGCGTCTGCCTCGGTTACTTGAACAATCCGCAGCAGACCGCAGAGCGTTATCTGACCCTGCAACTGCCGCACGGTGAGAGCTTGCGCGCCTACCGCAGTGGCGACATGGCCAAGTGGGGCGAACTCGGCATCGAGCTGTGTGGACGGCGCGATAATCAGGTAAAGATCCGTGGTTTCCGGGTCGAGCCGGAAGAGATTGAGCGCTGCCTGCGCGAGAGCCAGTTGTACCGTCAGGTGTCGGTGGTGATCGACAGTCAGCGGCGAATTCTGGCGTTCCTTGCGCAGCCGCAATCGGACGCCGCTCGCGATGCATTGAAGGCGCATGCCCAGCAGTTTCTGCCGGACTACATGCAACCGGTGGCATGGACTGAACTGGCGCAGATGCCGTTCGCCAGCAACGGCAAGGTCGACCGCAAGGCGTTGCTGGAGCTGCCAGTGAGCGTGCAGGACAGCGGCCCGAAATGCCTGCCGGCAAACGCTGACGAAGCGCTGCTGCTGGAGATCTGGGCAGAACTGCTGGAGCTGCCGAGCAGCGATATTTCCACCGACGAAAGCTTCTTCAATCTCGGTGGGCATTCGATCCTGCTGTCGCGGATGTTGCTGCGCTTGCGTGAGGAATTCGGGCGCAGCATCTCGATCAACCGCTTCATCGAATTGCCGACCATCATCAAGCTCGCAACGCTGGTGCGCGGTACCGATGACAGCGCGGTGCTCAGCGCCCAGGCCATGGCCGACGCCGAGCGCCCGCTGAACATCGAGCCGCTGCTGATCAGTCGCCTGGGCGATGTGCACAAGGTAATCGTCACTGGCGCCAACAGCTTTGTCGGCGTGCACATCGTCGAAGCGCTGCTTGGATGGGGCGCCAGCGAGGTGGCGTGTCTGGTGCGTGACGGGAGCGGGCAAACCGCGGCGCAGCGCTTTGCCCAAGCGTTGCGCGAGAACCGTCTGGAGCATCTGGATTTGAGTCGGGTGCGGATCTATTCGGCAGACCTCACCCGTCCGCAACTGGGTCTGGCCGATGACGATTATCAGCGCCTCGATCGCGAGTTCGGCGCGCTGGTGCACAACGCCGCCAACGTCAATCACGTGCTCGATTACGAGTCGCTGGCCGCGGATAACGTCGAGCCGATTTTCGAGCTGCTGCGTCTGTGTGAAGGGCGCAGCAAAAAGGTCTTCAACTTTGTCTCGACGCTGTCCGCTTCCAGCACCGTCGATAGCGAAGGCCGCGTGCTCGAATTGCCCGCCGCAGCGACCCCGCCAATCTACATCCGCAACGGCTACAACCTGTCGAAGTGGGTCGGCGAACGCATCCTCGAACGGGCCCGCGAACGCGGGGTGTGGGTCAATCTGTATCGCCCCGGCAACATCAGCTTCAACAGCCTGAGCGGCGTCTGCCAGCCGCACAAAAACCGTTTGATGCTGATGCTCAAGGGTTCGATCCAGCTCGGACAGGTGCCGGCCTTCGCGCTGAATTTCGACCTGATGCCGGTGGACTTTCTCGCCCGCTTCATCGCCTTCCACGCCAGCCGTTACTCGAGCGAAAGAGCGGTGTTCAACCTGCACAATCCCGAGCCGCTGAGTTGGGACGCCTACGTCGCTTCGTTCCGCGAAACCGGCAGCGAGTTCTCGCTGGTCAGCGTCGCCGACTGGCAGCAGCAACTGGGCCGGGTCGATGCCGACAACGCGCTGTTCGGCGTGCTCGGTTTCTACCTCAACGGCTTCGAGGAGGACATCGGCGACATCTCGCTGATCGGCCACGCCAACGCCGAAGCCGGTGTGCAGCAGATGGGTGCGCAGTACCCGGAAAAATCTCCGGCGCTGCTGCGTCGCGGCTGCGATTACCTGAAACAGATCAACTTCATCTAACTCATCAAGAAGGAGCAACACCATGAGCAATCTGCAACCCGACACCCTGATCAAAAACCCGCACGGCTGCCACGTTGTGTCTTCGGTGGAGGTACCGGCGGACGCGGCGCAGGTCTGGGCGGTGGTCGGCAATTTCGCCGGTTTCGAGCGCTTTATCCCGGCGCTGTCGCACATCGAAATGACCGGCGACGGTGTGTCCTCGCTGCGCAAGAAATTCTTCAAGGACGGCAACGTGGTGGTCGAGCAACTCAACTCCCGCGATGAGCAGGCGCGCGCCATGACCTGGACCACGATCTACAACACGCTGGGCGTGGCGAATTTGTGGGCGGCGATGAACGTGGAATCTTTGGGGGCGGGCAAGTCGCGGGCGACCTGGACGATCATTGCCGAGCCGGCCAACGGAGGTGCCGAGGCGCTGCCGGGATTCAAGGATTTCGTGCAGGGGTTTGCCGATGATGCGATGGGGAATGTGCTGAAGCTGTTTGTTTAAGGCTTCAGTTCTGCGGTGATTGAGCTACCGCAATCGCGAGCAGGCTCACTCCTACAGTTGGAATGCGTTCCCCTGTAGGAGTGAGCCTGCTCGCGATCAACGATAACGCGGTCTCGAATCTGAAAATCAGATCTTGAAGCTGTCCACCAACTGCTTCAGGCGATTGGCCTGCTGCGACAGCGCATCGCAATCCTTCAATGTTTCATTGAGGTTGGCCACGCTCTGCTGGTTCAGCAGGTTGATCTGATTGACGTCAACGTTGAGGGTTTCCACCACCGCCGTCTGCTCTTCGGTGGCTGCGGCCACCGACTGGTTCATGCCGTCGATTTCGCCGATGCGCTGGGTCACGCTGACCAGGCGCAGACCGGCCTGATTGGCCACTTCCACGCTCTCTTCGCTGGACGCCTGACTGGCGTTCATGGTGGTCACCGCTTCACGCGAACCGACCTGCAAGGAGGTGATCATCTTGTGGATCTCTTCCGCCGATTCCTGAGTGCGGTGGGCGAGGTTGCGCACTTCGTCCGCCACCACCGCAAAACCACGCCCGGCTTCACCGGCACGGGCCGCTTCGATGGCCGCGTTGAGCGCCAGCAAATTGGTCTGCTGCGAGATGCCTTTGATCACATCGAGGATGTGGCCGATGTTGTCGGTGCTGGCATTCAGGGTTTCGATCTGGGTGCACGACAGGCTGATCTTCTGCGACAGCTCGGTCATCGCCTGAATGGTCTGCTCGACCACCTGACGACCGTCATCGGCCTGCTCGCTCGCGCCGCTGGCGTGCTGCGAGGCATCGGCGGCGTTGCGGGCGATTTCCTGAGTGGCGGCGCCCAATTGGTTGATCGCGGCGGCGACACTGTTGGTGCGCGCGCTTTGCTCGTCGGAACCGATGATCGAGGCGTTGGACGAGGCCATCACGCGTTGCGACAGGTCGTGCACGTGACGGGTGGCCGACGACACTTCGGAAATCGACGCATGAATGCGCTCGACGAACTGGTTGAACGCGCTGCCCAGTTCGGCGAACTCATCCTTGCCTTCCACCACCAGACGCCGGGTCAGGTCGCCTTCGCCTTGAGCGATATCCTGCATCGCGCGGCCCATGGTGGTCAGCGGACGCATCAGCACGTTGATCAGCAGGCTCAGCAGCAGCGCAATCGCAGCGACCGCGACGAACATCGCGATCAGCGCCGAAGTACGGAACTGGCTGAGGGCGGCGTAGGCCTTGTCGCGATCGATCGACAGACCGATGTACCAGTCGGCATTCGGCAAGTCGCTGACCGGGGTGAACGACAGGATGCGTTCCTGGCCGTTGAGCACCACGTTCTGGTTGCCCTTCTCGATGCGCACACCGGAATTCGGGTAGATGTCCTTGAGGTTCTTCATCACCTGGTCTTTGTCCGGGCTGACAATCACTTGACCGTCGCCGCTGACCAGGAACGCATGGCCGAGGCCACCGAAATCCACCGAGTTGATGATCTTCACCAGGGTTTCCAGGCTCAGGTCACCGCCGACCACACCCAGCAGTTCGCCATTCTTTTTCACCGGCATGGCGATGGTCACGACCAGACCACCGACCGCCGCCATGTACGGCGGGGTCAGCATGGTTTTGTCGGCGACCACGGCCTGCTTGTACCAAGGACGCTGACGCGGGTCGTAGCCGTCGGGCATCTTCGCGTCAGGGCGCTGGGTGAACACACCGTTAGCCTGACCGACGTAGGTGAACTGGAAGTTCGAGGTGAAGGCCGGTTGATCGACCAGCCCCGGGAAGTCGGCGTCCTTGCCCTGATGGGCAACGTTCTGCGCGAGGTTTTCCAGCACCAGAATCCGCCCGCTCATCCAGTTCTGCACGCTGCTGGCGGTCAGATCGCCGGCCTGCTGCACGGACGACTGAAGGTTCTGGCGAATAGTGTTGCGTTGCAGATAGTCGTTGTAGAGGGTGAACAAAGCGAAAGCCAGGACCACGACGCCCGAGGCGGCCAACAGGATTTTATGGCTGAACTTGAGATTCATTTCATGGGACTTCTTATGCAAAAGTGGGGATGCGTTCCGGGATGCAACATTCCATGTACAGCGCAGGCGGCGTTCTGACGGCCGCTCTACTTTGGTGCACGCATGTCTCACCAGTCTGTCGGCACCATTCGCGGAAATCTTAGGGCTGCGTGGGAAATGGCCTGCATTTCTGTCAGATTCCCGCCGAACGGCGTGCCAGAGCGTCCGCCACGAAGTTTTTTTGCTGGATCTCCGAGCAGAGGTTGCAAAATTCGCAGCCCCTGATAAAAATGCGACTAATTATCATTTGTGACGTTCGGGCTGTCGCGTTCATGTCCTCACCTGAGTTTGCAGTGCAGGCGCTTTACAGGAGTCATCACGGCTGGCTCAACGCCTGGCTGCGGGCGCGGCTGGGCAATGCCGCGGATGCCGCAGATCTGGCCCAGGACACCTTCGTCCGCCTGTTGCAGCGCAGCGAACGCCTGGAACTCAAGGCGCCTCGCGCATTTTTACGCACCATCGCCCGTGGCCTGGTGATCGACCATTGGCGTCGTGAAGAAATCGAACGCGCCTATCTCGAAACCATCGCGCATTTGCCCGAAGCCGAAACCCCGAGCGCCGAAACCCGCGCCTTGGTGATCGAGTTGCTTGAGAACATCGCGCGCATGCTTGAAGGCTTGCGGCCGAAAGTGCGTCAGGCGTTTCTGCTGGCGCAGTGCGAAGGTTTGACCCACAAGCAGATTGCCGCGCAGATGGGCTTGTCACTGCGTTCAGTCGAACGTTACGTCGCCGATGCGCTGTATCACTGCTACGTGTTGCGGTACGCAAGTTGATGCCTGTGGATAACAACTCAGTCACGCGCCGCGCCGCGCCGCAGCAACAGGTGGTCAAGCAAGCCATCCACTGGTTGCTGCGGCTGCGTAACAACCATGGCAATGCGCGCCTGAGTCATCAGTGCGACGCGTGGCGCGCCGAACATCATGAACATGAACTGGCCTGGCAGCGCGTGCAGTCGCTGCAGGCCGAACTGAGCCATAACCTGCGCGCCGTGCCCGGCGCCCAGGTGGCGTTCAATACGCTGGAAAACAGTGCGCAAGGGCTGGGGCGGCGACAAGCCTTGAAGCTGCTGTCTGGCGCGGTGCTGATGGGCTCTGCGGCATGGCTGGCCAAGGACACCTCCGTCTGGCAGCAGTGGCGCGCTGATTACGCGACGGCGACCGGCGAGCGCCGCAGCTTCCAGTTGCCCGATGGCACGCGGATCGAGCTGAACACTGCCAGCGCAGTGGATCTGGATTACACCGCGCAGCAGCGGCTGATCAAACTCACTCGCGGCGAAATCATCGTCACATGCGGCGGTAACGATGAAGGCGCGGCGTTCAACCGGCCACTTCGCGTGCAAAGTCGTCATGGTATTTATGAGCCGGTAAAAGCCCGCTTCATCCTGCGTCAGGACAGCGATTGCACACGGCTCACCGTCAGCTCCGGGAGCGTCGCCATCCGCAGCGGCGCAACCTCGGTCGAGGCGCTCGCCGGGCAGACCTATCTGATCGATCACCATCAGGTGCGCCCGGCACTGTCACTGAATATGGAGGCGGGTGCGTGGGTCGACGGTTTGATCGTCACTCGCAATATGCGCCTGGGCGATTTCCTCAATGAAGTCGGGCGTTATCGTCAGGGTTTTGTGACGTGCGCGCCGCAGGTGGCGGACTTGCGCCTGTCCGGAGTGTTCCGCCTGGAGGACACCGACAAGTTGCTGACCATCCTGCCGCAGACGTTGCCGGTGCAATTGCGTTATCGCACCCGTTGGTGGGTCACGCTGGAAGCAGTGGCCTGAATTTATTTTGGCGGGTTTTCGCAACGAGTCCGGCTTGGTCAGTAAGCACTTCAACTCAGCCTTTGCGACTTGCCACGGAAACCTACAATGACTGTCCGCATCACCTGTAAGAACCCGCTGAATTTCACTGCCGAATCGGGCCTGCTGCGCCACGCCATTCGCGCCGCCCTGCTCTCCACCGTTCTGGGTGCCGGTGCATTGCCTGGCATTAGCCTCGCCGCCAATACCAGTGAAGCGAGCAGTCATCGCTACAACATCGCCGCAGGCCCGCTGGGCGAAGCACTGAACCAGTTTGCGCGCCAGGCGGGCATCACCTTGTCGATGACCCCGCAGCAAACGCAGGGGCGACAGTCCCCGGGCGTACAGGGCGAATACTCAACCGATCAGGCGCTGAGCCATTTGCTCAGCGGCTCGGGGCTGGAAGCGCTCAGCCAGGACGGCAGCAGCTACATCCTGCACTCAGTCAGCGATAGCGCCGCACTGGCGCTGCCGACCACCGACATCAAAGGCTTCGCCCTCGGCAACGCGCTGGGCAGCATGGAAGGCTACAACGCCACCCACAGTCAGATCGCCACCAAGACCAGTACCGCGTTGCTGGAAACTTCGCAAAGCGTGTCCGTGGTCACTCGCGAGCAAATGGATGACCAAGGCTCGCAGACCGTCTCCCAGGCGATGCGTTATACCCCCGGCGTGCTGACCAACCCTTACGGGGCGACCCATCGCTACGACTATGTGGCGATGCGCGGCTTCAACGATGGCTCGGTGGACAATATTTACCTCGACGGTCTCAAGTCGATGGGTGACAGCGGGACCTACAGCACCATGCAGGTCGATCCGTATTTCCTTGAGCGCGTGGATATTCTCAAAGGCCCATCGTCGGTGTTGTACGGTCGCAGTTCGCCCGGTGGACTGGTGGCGCTGACCAGCAAAAAGCCGTTGTACGAGGCCTATCATCAGGTTCAGGCCACGGTCGGTACCCAAGGTCAGCGCGGAGTCGGTTTTGACTTCAGCGGTCCGGTCGATGACGACAAGCGCATTGCCTATCGTCTGACCGGTTTGACGGATCAGTCCGACACACAATTCGACCACAACAAGGAAAAACGCTTCGCCCTCGCCCCGACCCTGAGTATCGATTTCACTGAAGACACCTCGCTGACGCTGCAGGCGTATCTGCAACATGATCCTGATGGCGGCTACCACGGCGGCGTGCCGGCGGACGGGACGATTCATCAGCGCAACGGCAATCGCATCTCGCCGCACTTCTTCGAGGGCGAGCCGGGGATTGATGGGTATTCGCGGGATCAGCAGTCGTTCGGCTATCAGTTCGAACATCGTTTCAATGATGTCTTCACGGCGCGGCAGAATTTCCGTTACCTCGATTCCAAAGTGAATATGGATCAGGTCTACGCCTATGGCTGGACGACACCAACCAGCAACGAACTGAACCGTTATTACACCGGCGGCGATGAACGTCTGCATGCGTTCATCGTCGACAACATGCTGCAGGCCGAATTCTTTACCGGGGCTACCAAGCACACCGTGTTGATGGGTGCGGACTATCAGCGGCGCAAAACGGTGGTCGACTGGACCAGCGGCGGTCTGGCGCCGATCAATGCGTTCAACCCGGTCTACGGCAATTCGGCGATCGATATGTACGGCGACACAAGTTACCTGCGCCGCCTGGAGCAGACCGGGGTCTACCTGCAAGACCTGATCGAGATGGACCAATGGCGGTTTTCGCTGGGTCTGCGTCAGGACTGGGTCGAGACGTCGGATGAGAACCGTATCGCCGAAGCGGGCCGTCCGGTGGGCACGGAAATCAACGACCGCCGCACCAAACTGACCGGCCGCGCTGGTGCGTTGTATCTGTTCGATAACGGCCTGGCGCCGTACATCAGCTACTCCGAATCGTTTAACCCGAACTCGTATGCCGACAGCGCCGGTAATCCTCTGCCACCGACCGATGGTACGCAATGGGAAGTCGGCCTGAAGTATCAGCCGCCAGGTACCGACAACCTGTTCACCGCGTCGCTGTTCCGCATCGATCAAGAGAATCTGGCGACCAAACTGCCGCAGGAAAACTTCTACCGCGCGGTAGGCGCTGTCCGCTCGCAAGGCCTGGAGCTGGAGGCGCACATGCAGTTGACCGACAACCTGAAATTACTCGGCAGTTATACCTTCACCGATATCGAATATTCGAAGTCGATGGTCAGCACCTTGAGCACGCCGACCGATGTGATCGAGAACAAGGGCAACTCGCCAACTCAGGCACCGCGGCACATGGCCTCGTTGTGGGCTGACTACAAATTCGACAGTGCCGCACTCGACGGCCTGCGTCTGGGCGGTGGTGTGCGCTATGTCGGCTACAGTTGGGCGGATGCGGAAAACACGCTGAAGGTGCCGTCCTACACCTTGTTCGACGCATCGATCGGTTATGACCTGGGCAAGGTTGGCTTGAAAGGCGTCGACGTACGCCTGAACGCGAACAACCTGACCAATGAATCCTACGTAGCCTCCTGCGCGAGTCTGAACTTCTGCTACATGGGCGAAGAGCGCAACGTCGCCGCCACGGTCAGCTATCAGTTCTAAACCTTTGCCTTGTGCATAAAAAAGCCAGCCCCTGATTGCTCAGGAGCTGGCTTTGTCGTCTTTGTGGGGAAATTTCATGCGCGCATTATTGGTGTTGTTACATCGCTATATCGGACTGGCGACGGCGGTGTTTTTGCTGCTGGCCGGGATCACCGGGAGCATTCTGGCGTTCAATCATGAGTTGGATGAGTGGCTGAATCCGCAGTTTTATGCAGCCTCCGCAGAGGGTCAGCGATTGCCTCCCGGGGCGTTGGTCGAGGCTGTGCAAACCACGCATCCGAGGCTGCAGGTCTGGTACATGGAGTACCCGGACGAGTTGGGGCATACCGCGCTATTGGCAGCTGTTCCGCGTAACGACCCGGCGACAGGCAAACCGTTTGATGAGCGCAATCAGGTGTTCTATCTGGATCCGGTCAATGCCGAGCAGAAAGGCCAACGTTACTGGGGCGAGTGCTGCTTTGCGCGGGAGAACTTCATTCCGTTCATTCTCGAGTTTCATTACAACCTGACCCTGCCCGGTAACTGGGGCTTGTGGTTGATGGGTCTGGTTGCCAGCGCCTGGGTGATCGATTGCTTCATCGCGCTGTGGCTGACATTTCCTCGTGGCAAACCGTTCTGGAAGAAATGGTCGACGGCTTGGAAAATCAAGGGCGGGCACGCTTATCGGCTCAACTTCGACCTGCATCGTGCGGGGGGATTGTGGCTGTGGTTGTTGTTGCTACCGATTGCGGTCAGCAGTATCGCGATGAACCTGCCAAGTCAGGTATTCAAACCAACAGTGTCGCTGTTTTCGCCGATTGAGCCGAGCGTTTATGAAGCCCGAGGACGAATGCCTCCTTCCGAGTTGGGGGTGACGCAATTGAGTTATCAACAGGCGTACGAAAGGGCATTGCAGGAGGGAAAGAGGTTGGGGCTGACAGCGGCGATCGGGGAGTTGTATTACAGCTTTGAGTACAACTTTTACGGTGCAGGATTCGGGCAACACGACACTCAAGCGCATGGTAAATCCTGGTTGTTCTTCCACGGCACTGACGGGCGATTATTAGGTCAGGAAATTGCCGGGCAAGGGACATTGGGGGAGCGGTTTTACCGATTGCAGTTACCGATACATGGCGGCCGGATCATTGGTTTCACCGGACAAGTGATCATTGCGTTGTTAGGTGTAATGATCGCAGGCCTGTCAGGGACTGGCGTCTACATCTGGTGGCGTAAGTGGCAAGCCCGGCGCATCAGCAGGGCTCGCAAAGCGGTCTGAGTTTTGCGACCCCTGAAACGACAAAACCCCTGTCTGCGTTAGCAGACAGGGGTTCTGGAATTTAATCTTGACGATGACCTACTCTCACATGGGGAAACCCCACACTACCATCGGCGATGCATCGTTTCACTTCTGAGTTCGGGATGGGATC
>NZ_JBIVMY010000006.1:0-115863 GCF_044753325.1 Pseudomonas sp. NPDC088414
CGCTATCAAGCGCGCCCGCTTCCTGGCCCTGCTGGCCTACACCGACCGCCTCGGACGCTGAGACCGGGCTGTCGACTAGTAGCAAAGGATTGAATGCATGCGCGCCTTAGCTGAGTTCATCATGCGCGGCCGCATGCAGGCCACTCTCGTAGTGGCCGGATGTGCAACATTGCCGTTGTTGTATTGGTTGGGTGCTGCCGCCGGGAGCCTGGTGCTTCTGCGGCGCGGACTGACGGACGCCCTGGGTGTTCTGTCTCTGGGGCTGCTGCCGGCTTTGGTCTGGTGGCTGTATGCCGATGATCCACGGGCACTTCTGGTGCTGCTGGGGTCTTCGGGGCTTGCGTTGGTGTTGCGCGCAAGCGAGTCCTGGGTTCGCACGCTGCTGGTCAGCGTAGTGATGGGAGTGGTGTTTTCAGTGGTGCTCGGGGCAGCGTTTGCGGCCCAGATCGAGATGCTCGCGCAGGCCTTGATAAAGGTCATGCCGGCGCTTCTTGGTGAGACCTACAAGCAATTGTCGGTCGATGAGCAAGCGCGCTTCGCGTCCCTGATTGCACCAGTCCTGACCGGACTGATTGCGGCTTTGTTGCAGATCGTCAGCGTGCTGAGCCTGATTGTCGGGCGGCATTGGCAGGCGTTGTTGTACAACCCGGGTGGTTTTGGTCGCGAGTTTCGCGCCATCCGGATCCCGCTGGGGCCGGCGATGTTGCTGCTGGCGTTGATGCTTCTGGGCCCGAATCTCGGTGCACAGATGGCCATGTTGACGCCGTTGTGCAGTGTACCGCTGGTGTTCGCCGGACTCGCCCTGATTCACGGGCTGGTCGGGCAGAAGCGACTGGCCGGTTTCTGGCTGGTGGGGTTGTACGTGACACTGCTGCTGTTCATGCAGCTGCTCTATCCGTTGCTCGTGGTTCTGGCCATTGTCGACAGCCTGATTGATTTTCGCGGTCGTCACGTGTCGAAAGACACCGATAACGCGAACGGTGAAGGTTAAAAGTTAAGAGGATTTCCACATGCAACTGATCCTTCTGGAAAAAATCGCCAACCTGGGCAACCTGGGCGACAAAGTAAACGTTAAGGCCGGTTACGGCCGTAACTACCTGCTGCCTTTCGGCAAAGCTACCGCTGCGACCGCTGCCAACCTGGCTGCGTTCGAAGAGCGTCGTGCCGAGCTGGAAAAAGCTGCCGCAGACCGTAAAGCATCGGCTGAAAGCCGTGCTGCCCAACTGGCCGAGCTGGAAGTGACCATCACTGCCACCGCTGGCGACGAAGGCAAGCTGTTCGGTTCGATCGGTACTCACGACATCGCTGACGCACTGACCGCTTCCGGCGTTGAAGTGCAGAAGAGCGAAGTTCGTCTGCCGAACGGCACCATCCGCAACGTGGGTGAATTCGACGTGGCTGTGCACCTGCACGCCGAAGTTGAAGCCACCGTACGCGTTGTCGTGGTAGCAGCTTAAGCAATACTTGTCGGCTGGCACCCTCGGGTGCTTGCCGGTAACATCGGGCACGATCCTGTTTACAGGTCGTGCCCTTTGTCTTTCTGGTAATCCCGTTTTCAAACCTGACTCCAAGTGGCCATGAACGAAATCACCGCTCCCGAGCAATACGATCTGCAAACCGCCGCGCTGAAAGTGCCGCCGCATTCCATCGAGGCCGAACAGGCCGTACTCGGTGGTCTGATGCTGGACAACAACGCCTGGGAACGCGTGCTCGATCAAGTCTCCGACGGCGATTTCTACCGACATGACCACCGTCTGATCTTCCGTGCGATCGCCAAACTGGCCGATCAGAACATGCCGATCGACGTCGTGACCCTTGCCGAACAACTGGACAAGGAAGGTCAGACGTCCCAGGTCGGCGGCCTCGGTTACCTCGGCGAGCTGGCGAAAAACACGCCGTCCGTCGCCAACATCAAGGCCTATGCGCAGATCGTTCGCCAGCGGGCGACGTTGCGTCAGTTGATCGGCATCAGCACTGAAATTGCCGACAGCGCTTTCAACCCCGAAGGTCGCACCGCCGAGGAAATCCTCGACGAAGCCGAGCGGCAGATCTTCGCGATTGCCGAGGCCCGGCCAAAAACCGGCGGCCCGGTGGGCGTGAATGACCTGCTGACCAAGGCCATCGACCGCATCGACACCCTGTTCAACACCGCCGACGCAATCACCGGTCTGTCCACCGGTTATACCGACCTCGACGAGAAGACCAGCGGGCTGCAGCCGTCCGACCTGATCATCGTCGCCGGCCGTCCGTCGATGGGTAAAACCACCTTCGCGATGAACCTGGTGGAAAACGCCGTACTGCGCAGCGACAAGGCGGTGCTGGTGTACTCCCTCGAGATGCCAGGCGAATCGCTGATCATGCGTATGCTTTCGTCTCTCGGTCGTATCGACCAGACCAAGGTGCGTTCCGGCCAGCTCGAAGACGACGACTGGCCGCGCCTGACCTCGGCGGTCAACCTGCTCAACGATCGCAAGCTGTTCATTGACGATACCGCCGGCATCAGCCCGTCGGAAATGCGCGCGCGGACCCGGCGCCTGGTGCGCGAGCACGGCGACATCGGCCTGATCATGATCGACTACCTGCAGTTGATGCAGATTCCGGGCTCCAGCGGTGACAACCGGACCAACGAGATTTCCGAGATCTCGCGATCCCTCAAAGCCCTGGCCAAGGAATTCAATTGCCCGGTGGTGGCGCTGTCGCAGCTCAACCGTTCCCTGGAACAACGTCCCAACAAGCGTCCGGTGAACTCCGACTTGCGGGAATCCGGAGCGATCGAGCAGGACGCCGACGTCATCATGTTCGTGTACCGGGACGAGGTGTATCACCCGGAAACCGAGCACAAGGGCATCGCCGAAATCATCATCGGCAAGCAGCGGAACGGCCCGATCGGCTTTATCCGCCTGGCTTTTATCGGTAAGTACACCCGCTTCGAAAACCTCGCGCCGGGCAGTTACAACTTCGACGACGACGAGTAACGTCGAGCACTTGTGGCGAAGGCGCTTACTCCCGCCGGGTTGCGCAGCAGCCCCCAGAATTCGACTGCTGCGCAGCCGATCGGGAGCAAGCTCCCTCGCCACAGGTAAAGCACAATTTCCGACCACAGCCGTCGGAATTGGTCAAAATTTGTGCTATATTCCGCGCCCGCGAAATTCAATGAAAGCCAACACCGGTTATCGACATGCAAGCAGCCAAGCCGTTATTTGACTATCCAAAGTACTGGGCCGAATGTTTCGGGCCAGCGCCATTCCTGCCGATGAGCAGGGAGGAGATGGATCAGCTCGGCTGGGATTCCTGCGACATCATCATCGTCACCGGTGATGCCTACGTCGATCACCCCTCGTTCGGCATGGCGATCATCGGCCGGCTGCTGGAGTCCCAGGGCTTCCGCGTCGGGATCATTGCCCAGCCGAACTGGCAGTCCAAAGACGACTTCATGAAGCTCGGCGAGCCGAACCTGTTCTTCGGCGTCGCGGCCGGCAACATGGACTCGATGATCAACCGCTACACCGCGGACAAGAAAATCCGCTCCGACGACGCCTACACCCCGGGTGGCATGGCGGGCAAGCGTCCGGATCGCGCGAGCCTGGTCTACAGCCAGCGCTGCAAAGAGGCCTACAAGCACGTGCCGATCGTCCTCGGCGGCATCGAAGCGTCGCTGCGCCGCATCGCCCACTATGACTACTGGCAGGATCGCGTGCGCAACTCGATCCTGATCGACGCCAGCGCCGACATTCTGCTGTACGGCAACGCTGAGCGTGCCATTGTTGAAGTGGCCCAGCGTCTGTCCTACGGGCACAAGATCGAAGACATCACCGACGTGCGCGGCACCGCATTCATCCGTCGTGACACGCCGCAGGGCTGGTACGAAGTCGATTCCACGCGCATCGACCGTCCGGGCAAGGTCGACAAGATCATCAACCCGTACGTCAACACCCAGGACACCCAGGCCTGCGCCATCGAGCAAGAGAAGGGCCCGGTGGATGATCCCGAGGAAGCCAAGGTCGTACAGATCCTGGCCAGCCCGCGCATGACCCGCGACAAGACCGTGATCCGTCTGCCGTCGATGGAAAAGGTGCGTAACGATCCGGTCCTGTACGCCCACGCCAACCGCGTGCTGCACCTGGAAACCAACCCGGGCAACGCCCGCGCGCTGGTGCAGAAACATGGCGAGATCGACGTCTGGTTTAACCCGCCGCCGATTCCGATGACCACTGAAGAAATGGACTACGTGTTCGGCATGCCTTACGCACGGGTTCCGCACCCGGCGTACGGCAAGGAAAAGATCCCGGCCTACGACATGATCCGTTTCTCGGTGAACATCATGCGTGGCTGCTTCGGCGGCTGCACCTTCTGCTCGATCACCGAGCACGAAGGCCGGATCATCCAGAACCGTTCCGAAGAATCGATCATTCGCGAAATCGAAGAGATCCGCGACAAGGTTCCGGGCTTCACCGGCGTCATCTCCGACCTCGGCGGCCCGACCGCGAACATGTACCGCATCGCCTGCAAGAGCCCGGAAATCGAGTCCGCGTGCCGCAAGCCGTCCTGCGTGTTCCCCGGCATCTGCCCGAACCTGAACACCGACCACTCGTCGCTGATTCAGCTGTACCGCAGCGCCCGTGCCTTGCCGGGTGTGAAGAAGATTCTGATCGCCTCCGGCCTGCGTTACGACCTCGCGGTCGAGTCGCCGGAGTACGTCAAAGAACTGGTGACCCACCACGTCGGCGGGTACCTGAAGATCGCCCCGGAACATACCGAGGAAGGTCCGCTCAACCAGATGATGAAACCGGGCATTGGCAGCTATGACAAGTTCAAGCGCATGTTCGAGAAGTACACCAAGGAAGCAGGCAAAGAGCAGTACCTGATCCCGTACTTCATCGCCGCGCATCCGGGCACCACCGACGAAGACATGATGAACCTGGCGCTGTGGCTCAAGGGCAACGGCTTCCGTGCCGACCAGGTGCAGGCGTTCTACCCGTCGCCGATGGCCACCGCCACCGCGATGTACCACTCGGGCAAGAACCCGCTGCGCAAGGTCACCTACAAGAGCGACGGCGTGACCATCGTCAAGAGCGAAGAGCAGCGCCGCCTGCACAAGGCGTTCCTGCGTTATCACGATCCGAAAGGCTGGCCGATGCTGCGTGAAGCGTTGATCCGCATGGGTCGTGGTGATCTGATCGGTCCAGGCAAGGATCAGTTGATTCCGCTGCATCAGCCGGCCACCGACAGCTACCAGAGCGCTCGACGCAAAAACTCGACGCCGGCCGGCAGCCACAAGGTCGCGAAAGAGAAGACCACCAAGATTCTCACTCAGCACAATGGCCTGCCACCGCGTGCCAGCGACGGTGGCAATCCTTGGGACAAGCGTGAACAAGCCAAGGCTGCGGCATTCGCCCGCAACCAGCAGGCAGCCAAGGAACGCAAGGAAGCGGCCAAGGGCAAGGGGCCGAAACCGGCTCGCAAGCCAGTCGTACCGCGCTAAGTCGCTTTTTGTTTCAACAGAACGCCAACCTTCGGGTTGGCGTTTTGCATTTCAGGTGTCAGGAAATTTGCTGAAGTCACTGCCCTCATCGCTGGCAAGCCAGCTCCCACAGGTTTATCTGTCGCTCACAAAACTGTGGCCACCGAGGAACCTTGTGGGAGCTGGCTTGCCAGCGATGGGGCCAGATCAATCACCTCATCAATCACTGCCCGCCACATTTAGGCGCAACTTCCTCGAACCATTTCCCCGCATCGCCCGATTTTGGTGCTGTACTGCCCTGAGCATTCCGGGAAAGCGCCCAAGCCCCTGCATGGCATAAGTCTTGCGCGCTTTCGAATACGCTTAGGCTCGCAGGAGGCACGCCGTGTCGATTCATGTCGCATTGCATCACGTCACGCATTACCGCTACGACCGCGCTGTCGAACTCGGCCCGCAGATCGTACGCCTGCGTCCGGCCGCCCATAGCCGTACGCGGATTCTCTCCTATGCGTTGAAAGTCTCGCCCGAGCAGCATTTCATCAACTGGCAGCAAGACCCGCAGGGCAACTACCTCGCGCGTCTGGTATTCCCCGAGAAAACCGACGAGTTGCGCATCGAAGTCGACCTGCTGGCCGAGATGGCGGTGTTCAATCCGTTCGACTTCTTCCTCGAACCCTATGCCGAGAAAATCCCCTTCACCTACGCGGCCGATGAGCGCAAAGAGCTGGCGCCGTACCTCGAAACCCTGCCGCTGACTCCGGCATTCAAAGCCTATCTGGACGGGATCGACCGCACGCCGCTGCCCGCCGTGGATTTCCTGGTGATGCTCAACCAGCGCCTCAGCGAAGACATCCGTTACCTGATTCGCATGGAACCGGGCGTGCAGACCCCGGAACATACCCTCGAACATGCCTCCGGCTCCTGCCGCGACTCGGCGTGGCTGCTGGTGCAACTGCTGCGCAACCTCGGGCTGGCCGCGCGGTTCGTCTCCGGTTATCTGATTCAACTGACCGCTGATGTGAAGAGTCTCGACGGCCCATCCGGTACCGAGGTGGATTTCACCGACCTGCATGCCTGGTGCGAGGTGTACTTGCCCGGCGCTGGCTGGATCGGTCTGGATGCCACTTCCGGGCTGTTTGCCGGTGAAGGGCATATCCCGCTGGCCTGCAGTCCCGATCCATCCTCGGCGGCGCCGATCAGTGGTCTGGTCGAACCGTGCGAATGCCAGTTCAGCCACGAAATGTCGGTGGAGCGGATCTGGGAAGCGCCACGGGTGACCAAGCCCTACACCGATGAGCAGTGGCTGGCGATTCAGGCACTGGGCCGGCAGATCGATGCCGACCTGCTGCAAGGTGATGTGCGCCTGACCATGGGCGGCGAGCCGACCTTCGTTTCCATCGACGACCCGGACGGTGCCGAATGGAACACTGCCGCGTTGGGGCCGGACAAGCGCCGACTGTCCGCCGAACTGTTCCAACGCATGCGCCAGCACTATGCGCCGAAAGGTCTGGTGCATTTCGGTCAGGGCAAGTGGTACCCGGGCGAGCAATTGCCGCGTTGGTCGCTCAACTGCTACTGGCGCCGCGATGGCGTGCCGATCTGGCACAACAGCGCGCTGATCGCCGATGAGCAGCAGGACTACGGTGCCGATGGCGAACTGGCCGGGCGTTTTCTCGCGAGTGTTGCCGAACGCCTGAAACTGCCGGCACGTTTCGTGTTCCCGGCCTACGAAGACAATTTCTATTACCTCTGGCGCGAAGGCGCATTGCCGAGCAACGTCAGCGCCGAAGACTCGCGTCTTGAAGAACCGCTGGAGCGTGCGCGGTTGCGCAAGGTTTTCGCTCAAGGTCTGGATAAAGTGATCGGCCAGGTACTGCCGCTGGCGCGCACTGCCAAAGGTGATCAATGGCAGAGCGGGCGCTGGTATCTGCGCGACGAGCATTGCCGGCTGGTGCCGGGGGATTCGCCGCTGGGTTATCGCCTGCCGCTCGGCTCGCAGCCGTGGGTGAAGGCGGCGGAGTATCCGTTCATTCATCCCAACGATCCGAATCAGGACTTCCCCGAGCTGCCGGATACCACGCAGCTCAACAGTCATGCCGAACCCGCCGCGGCCGCCGAACGCGCGCCGACAATCGACGAGTCAGCCGACTGGCTGACCCGCACCGCCTTCTGTGCCGAGGCCCGCGAAGGGCGTCTGTATCTGTTCATGCCGCCGCTGGAGCGGGTCGAGGATTATCTGGAACTGGTAGCGGCCATTGAGGCTACCGCCGAAGAACTGCATTGCCCGGTGCTGCTGGAAGGTTACGAGCCGCCGAGTGATCCGCGCCTGAGCAACTTCCGCATCACCCCGGATCCGGGCGTGATCGAGGTCAACGTGCAACCATCGGCGACCTGGGACGAACTGGTCGAGCGCACCGAGTTTCTCTATGAACAGGCGCGGCAAACCCGCCTGACCACCGAGAAATTCATGATCGACGGGCGCCATACCGGCACCGGCGGCGGTAACCATTTCGTCCTCGGTGGTGCGACACCGGCGGACTCACCGTTTCTGCGTCGCCCGGATCTGCTACGCAGCCTGATCAGCTACTGGCACAACCATCCGTCGCTGTCCTACCTGTTTTCCGGCTTGTTCATCGGCCCGACCTCGCAGGCGCCGCGGGTCGATGAAGCGCGCAACGACGCCCTGTACGAACTGGAAATCGCCTTCGCGCAGATGCCTGAACCGGGCGAAGCGTGTGCGCCGTGGCTGGTGGATCGACTGCTGCGCAATTTGCTGATCGACGTCACCGGCAACACCCACCGCGCCGAGTTCTGCATCGACAAACTGTATTCGCCGGATGGCGCTACCGGGCGTCTCGGCCTGCTGGAGCTGCGCGCCTTCGAAATGCCGCCGCATGCGCGGATGAGCCTGGCTCAGCAGTTGTTGCTGCGTGCGCTGGTTGCGCGATTCTGGCGCGAGCCCTATGCGCCGCCGAAACTGGCGCGCTGGGACACCGAGCTGCACGACCGCTTCATGCTGCCGCACTTTATCGAGCAGGATTTCGCCGACGTCATCGTCGAACTGAACAACGCCGGTTATCCATTGCGCGCCGAGTGGTTCGCGGCGCATCTGGAATTCCGTTTTCCCAAAGTCGGCGATTACGCGGTCAGCGGCATCGAGATGGAGCTGCGCCAGGCGCTGGAACCTTGGCATGTACTGGGCGAGGAGGGTACGGCGGGCGGCACGGTGCGTTATGTCGATTCGTCGCTGGAGCGTTTGCAGATCAAGCTCAGCGGCCTGCCGCCGCAGCGCTATCTGCTGACCTGCAACGGCATTCCGCTGCCGCTGCAACCGACCGGGCGCATCGGTGAGTTCGTCGCTGGCGTGCGCTTTAGGGCCTGGCAACCGGCCAACTGCCTGCAACCGACCATCCCGGTGCATGCGCCGCTGGTGTTCGACCTGCTCGACACCTGGATGCAGCGTTCGCTGGGCGGTTGCCAGTACCACGTGGCGCACCCGGGCGGGCGCAATTACGAGACGTTACCGGTCAATGCCAACGAAGCTGAGAGCCGGCGCATGGCACGATTTTTCCGCATCGGACACACGCCGGGGAAACTTCCGATACCGAACCTGACAATCTCCGACGAGTTGCCGATGACGCTCGATTTACGACGTTTCTAAGTCCTGCACGACATGCGGATTTTTCGTATATCCGCACGTCATGTGCCTGCGTTAGTCTGACCGTTCCCTGCTGTCTGCCGAGCTTTCCATGCCTGACCTGCTAGACCGCTACCCGCTGACCGCGGGCACTTATCACGAACTGCTGAATGACAGCGGGGAAGTGCGCCCGCACTGGCGGCGGCTGTTCGATCAATTGCAGCGCAGCACCCCGGCGCAACTGGTGCAGCGGCAGGCGTTGCTGGCCCGGCAGATTCAGGAAAACGGCGTGACCTACAACGTCTATGCCGATCCCAAGGGCGCTGACCGCCCGTGGGAGCTGGATCTGCTGCCTCACGTGATCGCTGCTGATGAGTGGCAGCACCTGTCAGCGGGGATTGCCCAGCGAGCACGCCTGCTCAATGCGGTACTGGCCGATCTGTATGGCCCGCAGCGGCTGATCAGCGAAGGGTTGTTACCGGCGGAGCTGGTGTTCGGCCACAACAATTTTCTCTGGCCCTGTCAGGGCATCGCGCCACCGGAAGATGCCTTTCTGCATCTGTACGCCGTGGACCTGGCGCGCACGCCGGACGGGCGCTGGTGGGTCACGGCGGATCGTACTCAGGCGCCGTCGGGCGCGGGCTATGCGCTGGAAAATCGCACCATTGTGTCGCGCGCCTTTCCCGAGTTGTACCGCGATCTGAAAGTGCAGCATCTGGCTGGATTCTTCCGCACCCTGCAGGAAACCCTCGCGCGTCAGGCACCGTGTGCCGACGATGCGCCGCTGGTGGTGCTGCTGACGCCCGGGCGCTTCAACGAAAGCTATTTCGAACACCTTTACCTGGCACGCCAGCTCGGTTATCCGCTGGTGGAGGGCGGCGACCTCACCGTGCGCGATGCCACGGTGTACCTGAAAACCCTCAGTGGTCTGCGCCGGGTGCACGCAATCATGCGCCGGCTCGACGATGACTTCTGCGATCCGCTGGAGCTGCGCACCGATTCGGCACTTGGTGTGCCTGGCCTGCTGGAAGCGGTGCGTCAGGGCCGGGTGCTGGTGGCCAACGCCTTGGGCAGCGGCGTGCTGGAGTCGCCGGGGTTGCTCGGATTTTTGCCGAAGATCAATCAGTACCTGTTCGGCGAAGAACTGCTGCTGCCGTCCATCGCCACCTGGTGGTGCGGCGAGGCGCCGGTGCTGGCGCAGGCGTTGGAAAAGCTTCCCGAGCTGCTGATCAAACCGGCATTCCCCTCGCAAAGCTTCGCCCCGGTATTCGGCCGCGATCTGAGTGAACAACAGCGCCAGGCACTCGCCGAGCGCATGCAGGCGCGGCCATACGCGTATGTCGCGCAAGAGTTGGCGCAGCTGTCCCAGGCGCCGATCTGGCAGGCCGAAGACGGCCAACTGCAACCGCGAGCGATCGGCATGCGCGTGTACGCGGTGGCCAGTGGTGACGGCTATCGCGTATTGCCCGGTGGGCTGACCCGGGTCGCCGCCGAGGCCGATGCCGAAGTGGTGTCGATGCAGCGCGGTGGCGCGAGCAAGGACACCTGGGTGCTGGGCGAGCGTGCGCCGAGTGGCGAACAATGGAAAACCCAGCGCAACGTCGGCGTACACGATCTGGTGCGCCGCGATCCTTATCTGCCCTCGCGGGTGGTGGAGAACCTGTTCTGGTTCGGCCGCTACTGCGAGCGTTGCGACGACAGCGCGCGACTGCTGCGGATCATGCTCGCGCGCTATGTCGATGGCGATGATCCGCAAGCCCTGCAGGCAGCGGTGGAGCTTGGCGAGCGCCTGATGTTGCTGCCGGAGGAGGGCGAGTTGCCGCAGCGGCTGCTGGCGGCGCTGCTCGGAGAGGACTGGTCGTTCAGCCTGCGCTCCAACCTGCAGCGCTTGCAGTGGGCGGCCTCGCAGGTGCGCGGCAAGCTCTCGCGGGAGAACTGGCAGGCGTTGGTCGAGTTGCAGCGCGAGGCGCTGGAACTGAACACCGAGGAGCCGGATTTCGGCGAGTTGCTGGATTTCCTCAACCGGCTGGTGATGTCGCTGGCGGCGCTTTCGGGTTTTGCGCTCGACGACATGACCCGCGACGAGGGCTGGCGCTTCCTGATGATCGGCCGGCGCATCGAACGTTTGCAGTTTCTCAGCAGCAGTCTTGCAGCGTTTCTACGCGGCGCCGGGGCCTTCGATCAGGCGGGGCTGGAATGGCTGCTCGAGCTGGGCAACAGCAGCATCACCTACCGTTCGCGGTATCTGGCGGTGGCGCAGTTGATTCCGGTGCTTGACCTGTTGCTGCTGGATGAGCAGAACCCGCATGCGGTGCTGTTCCAGTTGAAACTGGTAACCCGCACGCTCAAGCGATTGAATGATGATTTCGGCGTGCCTCGCGAGGCCGGGTTGCCGCAACTGGTCGAGCGTCTGGCGCGGTTCGATCTGGGCTGTCTGGAGAACCCGCTGTTCGGGGAGAACAGCGTGCGTGCTGCGCTCGATGGTCTGGCGGATCTGCTGCAAGAGATTGCCGAGGCCAGCGGGCAAGTATCGGATCGTCTGGCGCTGCGCCACTTTGCCCATGTCGATGATGTCAGCCAGCGCACGGTGTCCGTCTGATGAGCGCGCATTACCAGATCTTCCACGACACCTGTTACCACTACGACAGCCCGGTTTCGCTGGCACAGCAATTGGTGCACCTGTGGCCGCGTGAATGCACATGGCAGCGCTGCACCGAGCAGCAATTGCTGATCAGCCCGGAGCCGACGACGCGGCGGGATGAACTGGATGTGTTCGGCAATCCGCTGACTCGACTGGCCTTCGAGCGCCCGCACGATGAGTTGCAGGTCAACGCCCGGCTCACGGTCGAGGTGCTGGCGCGGCCACTGGCGGATTTCAGTCTGTCCCCAGCGTGGGAGCAGACGCGTGATGCGCTGACCTACAGCAGCCAGCCGTTGTCCGCCGAGACGCTGGAGGCGTGTCGCTATCGGTTTCAGTCACCCTATGTGCATTTGAAACGCAGCTTCGTCGAATTTTCCGAGAGCTGTTTTCCTCCGGGCATGCCTTTGTTGCTGGGCGTGCAGGCCTTGATGCAGAAGATTTTCAGCGAGTTCACTTTCGATGCCGAGGCCACGCAAGTGGCGACGCCGCTGGTCGAGGTGCTGGAGCGCCGGCGCGGCGTGTGTCAGGACTTCGCGCACCTGATGCTCGCTTGTGTGCGTTCGCGAGGGCTGGCAGCGCGCTACATCAGCGGCTACCTGCTGACCCAGCCGCCACCGGGGCAGCCACGCCTGATCGGCGCCGATGCGTCGCATGCCTGGGTGTCAGTGTTTTGTCCGGTGCTGGGCTGGGTGGATTTCGATCCGACCAACAATGTGCAGCCGGCGCTGGAGCACATCACCCTGGCGTGGGGCCGGGATTTTTCCGATGTGTCGCCGTTGCGTGGGGTGATTCTGGGGGGCGGTTCGCATGATCCGGAAGTGCGGGTCACGGTGATGCCATTGGAATAAGGAAATTTCACTGGCGGGAGCCAATGTGGCGAGGGAGCTTGCTCCCGCTCGACTGCGAAGCAGTCGCAAAACAATTTGGGGTCGCTGCGCAACCCAGCGGGAGCAAGCTCCCTCACCACAGATCGCTCCCGCAGGGAGCGAGTCAGCAATCAGCTCAGGCGTCAGGCGCCTGGTCTTTCGGTGCATCAACATCAACATCGTCGTCAGTCGCCACTTCCCCGTCAGGGTTCAGTGCCGCTTCTTCAGCCTGCTGTTTCTTGCGCTGAAGCTTTTCCTCTTTCTTCTTTTCCTTTTCCAGGTCTCGTTGACGTTTGGCGAAGGAGTAATTGGGTTTGGCCATGGGCGATCCTCTGGGGTCGAAGGTGAGGTTGAGCGGCGCGTATTCTGCCCTGTATCGGTGCCCGGCGGTTAGCCAGGTTTTTGGTCGACCCACTTGGGCGTGACGGTCGGCTGCCACTGGTCCAGGGCGTCGAGCAGGATTTGTGGCGATTCGCTCACTTGCAGCATGTCACGGTGTGGCGCGCGAACGAAGCCTTCGCCGACGATATGGTCGAGAAATGCAGTGAGTTTGCTGTAAAAACCGTTCACCTCAAGCAGCCCCAGCGGTTTGCCGTGGTAGCCGAGTTGGCCCCAGGTCCAGACTTCGAACAGCTCTTCCAGGGTGCCGAGGCCGCCGGGCAACGCGATGAACGCATCGCTCAGTTCGGCCATGCGCGCCTTGCGCGCGTGCATGCCGTCCACCACTTCGAGGCGAGTCAGGCTTTTGTGGCCGATTTCCTTGTCCATCAGGCTCTGCGGAATGATTCCGATCACTTCGCCGCCAGCGGCCAGTGCGGCGTCCGCCACCAGGCCCATCAGGCCCACGGCACCACCGCCGTAAACCAGCGTCAGCTGGCGCTCGGCGAGTGCCCGGCCAAGGGCTTGGGCGGCTTCGGTGTAAGCCGGGTCAGTGCCGGCGTTGGCACCGCAAAATACACAAACGGATGTGAGAGACATGCCTTCCTCCTGGGTCAATCCGTCACAGGGTAATGGCTGGCACGCCTCGATCCAAGGGCTAAGCTTCGCGTTCTGGCGATTCAAAGGTACCGCTGGCGCCACAGGCATAGGCGGCGAGCAAACTGCACAACAGACCGTTAAAGAACATGACAGGCACTCCGTTCAGTAGATGCGCCGATCATAGGCCCGGCCAGGGAATCTGGCCGGTAGATTGTTTCGATGAGTGCCATAGCCTGAAAGTTGTATACAATTTTTGACTCAAGTCATAGGAACTTGCGAAGATTTCAGGCAGTCTTTCCACCATTAGTGTTTTTGTTAACCCTGCCTTGGAGATTCACCATGTTTTCCAAAGTTGTTGCGGTATCCCTGCTGGCGCTGGCCAGCAGCCAATTGATGGCTGCCGAGTGCAAAACCACCGTAGATTCCACCGATCAGATGTCCTTCAACACCAAAGCCATCGAAATCGACAAGAGCTGCAAGACCTTCACCGTCGAACTGACTCACTCCGGCAACCTGCCGAAGAACGTCATGGGCCATAACCTGGTGATCAGCAAAACCGCTGACATGCAGGCGATCGCCACCGACGGCCTGGCCGCGGGCATCGACAAGAACTACTTGAAAGACGGCGACGAGCGCGTTATCGCTCACACCAAGATCATCGGCGCTGGCGAAAAAGACACGCTGACCATCGACGTATCGAAGTTGGCCGCAGGTACCGATTACGGCTTCTTCTGCTCGTTCCCGGGCCACATCTCGATGATGAAAGGCACCATTGCTGTGAAGTAATGGCTGCAGGCATAAAAAAAGCGTCCCTCGGGACGCTTTTTTCGTTTCTGTAGGAGCTGCCGCAGGCTCGGGCCGCGATCGGACGATCTTTTGATGTTGTTTTTGAAGATCAAAAGATCGCAGCCTCGTTTCACTCGACAGCTCCTACAGGGGCTTTCAACTTACGGGGCAAACGGCATCACACGCTTGTGATGAGTCTTGTTGTACGTATTGACGATGATGTCGAACGCTTCCTGACGCACCGGCTCGCCGTGCAGGAAGGCGTCGATCTCGGCGTAAGTTACGCCGTGAGAGGCTTCGTCCGGTTTGCCCGGCGACAGGTCTTCCAGATCCGCGGTCGGCACTTTTTCCACCAGCGATTCCGGTGCGCCGAAGCTGCGGGCGATCGCCCGGACCTGGTTTTTCACCAGACCGCTGAGCGGGGCCAGGTCGCAGGCACCGTCACCGAATTTGGTGAAGAAGCCCATCACCGCTTCCGCCGCGTGGTCGGTGCCGATCACCAGACCGTGCGCCGCGCCGGCGATGGTGTACTGGGCGACCATGCGCATCCGCGCCTTGGTGTTGCCGAGCACGAAATCCACCGACACCGCATGTTTGCCTTCGAACGCCGCCACTTCACTGGCCAGCGATTTGACCGCCGGGCCGATGTTCACGGTGTGGCGTTCGTCCGGGGCGATGAAATCCACCGACGCTTGCGCATCGTGCTCATCGAACTGGGTTTCGTACGGCAGGCGCACGGCGATGAACTTGTAGGCGTCGTCGCCGGTGCGCTCGCGCAGTTCACGCATGGCGCGCTGGGCCAGCAGGCCGGCGGTCAACGAATCGACGCCGCCGCTGATGCCCAGCACCAGGGTCTTGAGCCCGGAATTGACCAGGCAATCCTGGATAAAGGTGATGCGCCGGGCGACTTCCGCTTCGAGGGCCTGATGCCCGGCGAATGGCGGTTGCACCTTGAGCTGTTCAGCAATCTCACGCTGTACGGCTTGCATGAATTCACTCCTTGCTAGATAGACTGGAATCGGCAGGAACCTGGAACACGTGTCGCAAATAGGCGACGAAATTCGGGTCTTTGCAGTGGGTCTTGCCGGGCTCGTCGGAGATCTTCGCCACCGGCTGGCCGTTGCAGGCGGTCATTTTAAGCACGATGCTCATCGGTTCGACACCCGGAATGTCACAGGTCAGGTTGGTACCGATGCCAAAGCTGACGTTGATTCGTCCGTGCAGCGCGCGGAAGATCTCCAGCGACTTGGGCAGGGTCAGGCTGTCGGAGAACACCAGGGTCTTGCTCATCGGGTCGATGCCAAGCTTGTGGTAGTGGGCGATGCATTTTTCGCCCCACTGCACCGGATCCCCGGAGTCGTGGCGCAGGCCATCGAAGAGCTTGGCGAAAAACAGATCGAAATCGCCGAGGAAGGCGTCGGTGGTGATGCAGTCGGTGAGAGCGATCCCGAGCAGACCACGGTACTCGCGCACCCAGCAGTCGAGGGCGGCGATCTGGCTGTCGATCAGCCGTGGGCCGAGTTGCTGGTGGGCCATGATCCATTCATGGGCCATGGTGCCCAGCGGTTTCATGTCCAGCTCCCGGGACAGGTGCACGTTGCTGGTGCCGACGAAGCGCCCGGGGAAATCGTGCTTGAGCACGTTGACCACTTCTTCCTGCACGCGATACGAAAAGCGCCGGCGGGTGCCGAAATCGGCGACCTGCAACTGCGCCAGTTCGTCGGCCGAAGCGTTGGCGCTGAGCCAGTCGAACTTGCGATACAGCTGTTCCCGCGCCTGCACCAGTTCGATTTCCCGGTAGCGATAGCGGTTGCGCACTTCGCTGACGATCGCCAGCAGCGGCACCTCGTAGAGAATCACATGCAGCCACGGGCCGCGCAGACGGATGAACAGTTCGCCGTTCTCGATGCCAGTGTGCAAGTAACGCAAATTGAAGCGGAACAGGCCGAGAAAGCGCAGGAAATCCGGCTTGAGGAAGGTGATGCGCTCGAGAAAACTCAACTGGTCGGCACTCAGGCTCAGCTCGGCCAGGCGCTCGATCTGGTAGCGAATCTCGGCCAGATACGGCCGCAAATCCTCGCTATTACGGCAACGGAACTCCCATTCGACTTCGACGTTGGGGTAGTTGTGCAGCACCGCCTGCATCATCGTCAGTTTGTAGAAGTCGGTGTCGAGCAGGTTCTGCACGATGCGATCGGCAAATACACTCTCGCTCATAAACGGGGTCTCCAGGTGCACCGCGCGGTTGCGCGGGATCAATCAATGACGCTAGTGGCGCATATCAATGGTGGGGATTGCCAGCAATTTTTGCGCTGAATGAAGGCAACTGTGGCGAGGGAGCTTGCTCCCGCTGGGTGGCGAAGCCGCCCCGATGTCGATATCCCCGATAATGTCAGTTACAACGCCTCTGTCGCCTTACGACGGCTGCGCCGCCGAGCGGGAGCAAGCTCCCTCGCCACAGAGATAGCAAACGTGCCTCGGTTACGCATCCGGGCTATCGATCTGCTCCAGCATCCACTTCACAAAATCCCGCACTTTCGGCACTTCCGCCGCATGCTCCGGGTAGGCCAGGTAATAGGCGTCGGAGCTGGGCATTGCATGCTGCCAGGGAATGACCAGTTTGCCGTCGGCCAATTCCTCTTCCACCAGAAACCGTGGCAGCAGCGCCACGCCGCAGCCGACCTGGGCGGCGCGGATGCACATATAAAAGGTTTCGAAACGTGGCCCGTGGTAGCTGTGCTCGGTGTGATAGCCCTGACTGTCGAACCAGTCGTGCCATGCCTGCGGGCGCGAGGCATTTTGCAGCAGCACCAGATCGGTCAGTTGCGTCGGGTCGGTGAACGGCTGATCCGGCAGGCTGCCCGGCGCGCAGACCGGCACCAGTTCTTCGCCGAACAGCTTCAGGCATTCGGTGCCGGGACGTGAGCCTTGGCCGAAATAGAACGCCAGATCGCTGCGCCCCTGCAGCAGGTCATCGGCTTCCTGCTCGTTGCACAAGTCGAGATGGATCGACGGATGGCGAAGGCGCCAACCTTTCAGGCGCGGAACCAGCCAGCGCGCGCCGAAGGTCGAGGGCGTGGAGACGCGCAGGACTTCGGTCTCGCCGCCGTAGGAACGCAGGTAATGCGTGGACATTTCCACCTGCGTGAGGATTTTTCGGACTTCCACCAGGTACAAATCCCCGGCCGGGGTCATCTGCAAACGCCGACGCACCCGGCGAAACAACAAGTGCTGCAACAGTTCCTCAAGCTGCGCGACCTGTTTGCTGACCGCGCTCTGCGTCAGGTTCAGTTCTTCGGCGGCCCGGGTGAAGCTCAGGTGCCGGGTCACGGCTTCGAAGCACTGCAGCGCAGTGATCGACGGCAAGTGGCGTTTGTTCAGCATGGGTGATCCCTTTTTCTTGTCTTTCTGTGCGCAGCATGAATAAACGGAATGATATCTCGCGTAAAGGTCGTTTGTTGCCTTGCCTTCGGGAAGCTACAACTAAAGGCCTGCCCGGTCGTGAACGTTCGGCCGCACACATTCAGTTTTCCGCTTGAGGAGTGACCCATGGTTGCCGCATTGCTTGATCGTCTTGGTGTGAACCCGGCCCTGTACCAGAACGGCAAAGTGTCGGTGCATTCGCCCATCGACGGCAGCCGCATCGCCGCCGTGAACTGGGAAGGCCCGGCCGAAGTCGAGCAGCACATCAGTCGCGCAGATCATGCGTTCGAGCAGTGGCGCAAGGTGCCGGCCCCGCGTCGCGGCGAGCTGGTGCGTCAGTTCGGCGAAGTGCTGCGTGAATACAAGGCTGACCTCGGCGAGCTGGTGTCGTGGGAAGCGGGCAAGATCACTCAGGAAGGCCTCGGTGAAGTGCAGGAAATGATCGACATCTGCGACTTCGCCGTCGGCCTGTCGCGTCAGTTGTACGGTTTGACCATCGCCTCGGAGCGCCCGGGCCACCACATGCGTGAAACCTGGCACCCGCTGGGCGTGGTCGGCGTGATCAGTGCGTTCAACTTCCCGGTCGCGGTGTGGGCGTGGAACACCACGCTGGCGCTGGTGTGCGGCAACCCGGTGGTGTGGAAACCGTCGGAGAAAACCCCGCTGACCGCACTGGCCTGCCAGGCACTGTTCGACCGTGTGGTGAAGAATTTCAGCGATGCGCCGGCGCACCTGTGCCAGGTGATCATCGGTGGCCGTGACGCTGGCGAAGCGCTGGTGGATGATCCGCGTGTGGCGCTGATCAGCGCCACCGGCAGCACCCGCATGGGCCGCGAAGTGGCGCCGAAAGTCGCCGCGCGTTTTGCCCGCAGCATTCTCGAACTGGGCGGCAACAACGCGATGATCCTCGGCCCGAGCGCCGATCTGGACATGGCCGTGCGCGCCATCCTGTTCAGTGCGGTCGGTACCGCCGGGCAGCGTTGCACCACGTTGCGTCGCTTGATTGCCCATGAGTCGGTGAAGGAAGAAATCGTCACCCGCCTCAAAGCCGCCTATTCGAAAGTGCGTATTGGTAACCCGCTGGAAGGCAATCTGGTCGGCCCGCTGATCGACAAACACAGCTTCGAAAACATGCAGGACGCGCTGGAGCAGGCGCTGAGCGAGGGCGGTCGGGTGTTTGGCGGCAAGCGCCAACTGGAAGACCAATTCCCGAATGCCTACTACGTGTCGCCAGCCATCGTCGAAATGCCGGAGCAGAGCGACGTGGTCTGCAGCGAAACCTTCGCCCCGATTCTCTACGTGGTCGGCTACAGCGACTTCCAGGAAGCGCTGCGCCTGAACAACGCGGTGCCGCAAGGTCTGTCGTCGTGCATCTTCACCACCGACGTGCGCGAGGCCGAGCAGTTCATGTCGGCGGTCGGCAGCGACTGCGGCATCGCCAACGTCAACATCGGCCCGAGCGGCGCGGAAATCGGCGGCGCGTTTGGCGGTGAAAAAGAAACCGGTGGTGGTCGTGAGTCCGGCTCTGACGCCTGGCGCGCGTATATGCGCCGGCAGACCAATACCGTGAACTACTCGCTGGAGTTGCCGCTGGCGCAGGGCATCACCTTCGACTGACAGGTGGATATCTCCTGTAGGAGAGCTTTTGTGGTGAGGGGATTTATCCCCGACCGGCTGCGAAGCAGCCGCAAAACAGTTGTATGCGGTTTTGTCTGGCAGTGCGCGATTGCAGGTTTTGGGGCCGCTACGCAGCCCGTCGTGGATAAATCCCCTCACCACTGGGTTCGCTCCCACAGGGTATGCAGTGTTTGTTAGGTTTCTGTTGGAGTCTGGCAATGCCGTTACGCGAAGAATGTCTGTGGGAAAAACTCACGCCCCAGCGCCCGGATAACACCGCGCTGCGGGGCGAGGTCAAAGTCGATGTCTGCGTGATCGGCGCCGGGTTTACCGGGTTGTCGGCGGCGCTGCATCTGTTGGAAAAAGGCAAAAGCGTCTGCGTGCTCGAAGCGCATCGTGCCGGGCACGGCGGCTCCGGGCGCAACGTCGGGCTGGTCAACGCCGGCATGTGGATCCCGCCGGACGAGATCGAGGCCGGGTTCGGCGAAGCCGTCGGCAGTCAGCTCAACCGCATGCTCGGGGCGGCGCCGGCGCTGGTGTTCAGCCTTGTGGATAAATACAACATCGATTGCCAGCTGCGCCGCGAAGGCACCCTGCACATGGCGCACAACGCCAAGGGCGAGGCGGATCTGCGCAGTCGCGAGCAACAATGGAAGCGTCGCGGCGCGCCGGTCGAGTTGCTCACCGGCAAGGCCTGCGAGCAAGCCACCGGCACACAGAAGATCGCCGCCGCATTGCTCGACCGCCGCGCCGGCACGCTCAATCCGATGGCCTATGTCACCGGGCTGGCCAATGCGGTGAAAGGCCTGGGCGGGCAGATGTTCGATCACTCGCCAGTGACCCGACTCGAACGCGTGGGCCAGCAATGGTCGGTACAGACCGAGCAGGGTTCGGTGCTCGCCGAACAAGTGGTGATCGCCTCCAACGCTTACACCGAGGGCGACTGGACCGAACTCAAGCGCAACTTCTTCCCCGGTTACTACTATCAGGTCGCCTCGGTGCCGCTGACCGAAGACGCCGCCCATGAAATCCTCCCCGGCGGGCAGGGCTCGTGGGACACGCGGCAGGTGCTGAGCAGCATCCGTCGCGACAAGGACGGCCGCCTGTTGCTCGGCAGTCTGGGCAACGGCAACCAGAAGCCGACGTGGTTCCTCAAGGCCTGGGCCGACCGGGTGCAGCAGCATTACTTCCCCAACCTGAAACCGGTGGAATGGGAATGCACCTGGACCGGGCGCATCGCCTTCACCCCCGATCATTTGATGCGACTGTTCGAGCCGGCACCCGGACTGGTGGCGGTCACCGGTTACAACGGTCGTGGCGTGACCACCGGCACCGTGGTCGGCAAAGCCTTCGCCGACTATCTGTGTAACGGAAATCCTCAAGCCCTGCCGATCCCCTTCGCACCGATGCAGCCCCTGGCCGGTGTCGGCCTGCGCAGTTGCCTGTACGAGGCCGGGTTCTCGCTGTATCACGCGGGCCAGTGCCTGCGCATCGTCATTTGAGTGTTGAAATATGTTGCCGGAAGCGGCGCTTTTCGATGCAGCGACTAGCCTGTAATGGTGCGGGTTGTAGCAGTCCCGCACCAGCAGTGTGCAGTTCGGTGACGCGAGCTGTTACAGGCTGGTTGCACATCGTTTGGTGCCGCGGTTGCAATGATGGCGCAAGCGGGTTGCGCCTGAGGTTTAAAAAGGTTTCACCTTCCGCGGTTTAGACGGTTGCACGCCCAATGAAAATGGGAACGAAACAGTCGAAATAACAAGAAAGCAGCGACTTTTTGAAGAATAAAAAACCGATGGCACGGCGCTTGCTCAGAGCATTCAGTGAAGTGAAGTCGCAGTGCCAACTAAAAAAAACCTTGGAGCACCACCTCATGTCCCAGACGTTTTACAAGAAAGGCTTTCTGGCCCTCGCAGTAGCTACTGCGCTGGGTGTTTCTGCGTTTGCTCAAGCTGATGTGAAAATCGGTGTAGCGGGTCCAATGACTGGCGCCAATGCGGCATTTGGCGAGCAGTACATGAAGGGTGCACAGGCAGCGGCGGACGCGGTCAATGCGGCGGGCGGCGTCAATGGCGAGAAAATCGTACTGGTCAAGGGCGATGACGCCTGCGAACCGAAGCAGGCAGTGACAGTCGCCAAGGACCTGGTCAACCAGAAAGTCGCCGGCGTGGTCGGGCACTTCTGCTCCTCTTCCACCATTCCAGCCTCGGAAATCTACGACGAAGCCGGCGTTATCGCGATCACCCCGGGTTCCACCAACCCGCAGGTGACCGAGCGCGGCCTGAGCGCCATGTTCCGTATGTGCGGGCGTGATGACCAGCAAGGCATCGTCGCGGGCGATTACATCGTCGACGTGCTCAAGGGCAAGAAAGTCGCCGTGCTGCACGACAAGGACACCTACGGTCAGGGCCTGGCCGATGCGACCAAGGCTCAACTGGAAAAACGTGGCGTGAAGCCGGTGCTGTACGAAGGCCTGACCCGCGGCGAGAAAGACTTCAGCGCCGTGGTCACCAAGATTCGTGCAGCCGGTGCCGACGTGGTCTACTTCGGCGGCCTGCACCCGGAAGCCGGCCCGCTGGTCAAGCAACTGCGTACCGAAGGCCTGAAAGACGTCAAGTTCATGTCTGATGACGGCATCGTCACTGACGAACTGGTGACCACCGCCGGTGGCCCGCAATACGTTGACGGCGTGCTGATGACCTTCGGTGCGGACCCACGCCTGCTGCCAGACAGCAAGACGGTAGTGGATGCGTTCCGCAAGGCCGGCACCGAGCCTGAGGGCTACACCCTGTACGCCTACGCGTCGGTTCAGACCCTGGCGGCCGCCTTCAACGGCGCCAAGTCCAACAGTGGCGAAAAAGCCGCCGAGTGGCTCAAGGCCAACCCGGTGAAAACCGTCATGGGCGAGAAAGCCTGGGACAAGAAGGGCGACCTGAAAGTGTCCGACTACGTGGTTTACCAGTGGGACGCGAGCGGCAAATACCATCAGCTGGAAAAACAGAAGTAAGGGCTGACGCGATTCGCTTAACCCCCACCAATACCTGTGGGAGCGGGCTTGCCCGCGATGGCGTCAGGTCAGTCGACACACAGGTTGGCTGATCCACCGCTATCGCTGGCAAGCCAGCTCCCACAGGAGCCTCGGTGAGGCTGGGCTGATCGCGCTCTGACATTGCTCCGACGTAAATCTGTATTTTTCCTAGAAGAACCGCCCGCTCCGGTGGGCAGGTTCTCATTGCGTGAGATTGCGTTATGGATGGTATTTTCCTGCAGCAACTGGTCAACGGCCTGACCCTCGGGTCGGTCTATGGCCTGATCGCCATCGGCTACACAATGGTCTACGGCATCATCGGCATGATCAACTTCGCCCACGGCGAGGTTTACATGATTTCCGCGTACCTCGCGGCAATCAGTCTGGCTCTGCTGGCTTATTTCGGTATCGAATCCTTCCCGCTGTTGATGCTCGGCACGCTGGTCTTCACCATCGTCGTCACTGGCGTTTATGGCTGGGTAATCGAACGCGTCGCCTACAAACCTCTGCGCAACTCCACCCGACTGGCACCGTTGATCAGTGCCATCGGTATCTCGCTGATCCTGCAAAACTATGCCCAGATCAGCCAGGGCGCCCGCCAACAGGGTGTTCCGACGCTGCTCACCGGTGCCTGGCGTATCGACGTTGGCAGCGGTTTCGTCCAACTGACCTACACCAAGATCTTCATTCTGGTCGCCGCATTTGTCGGCATGGGCCTGCTGACCTACGTGATCAAGTACACCAAGCTCGGCCGCATGTGCCGCGCCACCCAGCAAGACCGCAAGATGGCTTCGATCCTGGGGATCAACACCGACCGGGTGATTTCCTACGTGTTCATCATCGGTGCAGCGATGGCGGCGCTGGCCGGCGTGCTGATCACCATGAACTACGGCACGTTCGACTTCTACGCAGGCTTCGTCATCGGCATCAAGGCGTTCACCGCCGCCGTGCTTGGCGGGATCGGCTCACTGCCCGGCGCGATGCTCGGCGGGATCATTCTCGGGATCTCCGAGTCGCTGTTCTCGGGCCTGGTCAACTCCGACTACAAAGACGTGTTCAGCTTCTCGCTGCTCGTACTTGTTCTGGTCTTCCGGCCTCAGGGCCTGTTGGGCCGTCCTCTTGTGTCGAAGGTGTAAGCGATGTCTTCAACCACTCAAAAAAATATCGATATCAAAAAAAGCCTGGTTGAGGCGATTCTGGCCGGCCTGATTGCCCTGATCGTTTTTGGTCCGATTGTCGGTGTCGTGCTCGACGGCTACAGCTTCAACCTCGAACCAACCCGCGTGGCGTGGATCATCGGCATTGTCATGATCGGCCGCTTTGCCCTCAGCCTGTTTCTGCAGACGCCCAAGGGCCTGAAGATTCTCGACGGCTTCGAGAGCACCGGGTCCGGTGTGCATGTGCTGCCTGCCGATCACAAATCACGCCTGCGCTGGATCATTCCACTGTTGATTGTGCTCGCGGTCATTGTGCCGTTTGTTTCCAACTCGTACCTGCTGGGCGTGGTTATCCTCGGGCTGATCTACGTGCTGCTGGGGCTTGGGCTGAACATCGTGGTCGGTCTGGCCGGCCTGCTCGACCTCGGTTACGTGGCGTTCTACGCCATCGGCGCCTACGGTCTGGCGCTGGGTTATCAGTACCTCGGGCTGGGTTTCTGGACCGTACTGCCACTGGCGGCGATCACCGCGGGCCTGGCAGGTTGTATCCTCGGTTTTCCGGTGCTGCGTCTGCACGGTGACTATCTGGCAATCGTGACCCTGGGCTTCGGGGAAATCATCCGTCTGATCCTCAACAACTGGCTGTCGCTGACCGGCGGCCCGAACGGTATGCCGGCGCCATTGCCGACGTTCTTCGGCCTGGAGTTCGGCAAGCGGGCCAAGGATGGCGGGGTGCCGTTCCATGAGTTTTTCGGCATCGCCTACAACCCGGACGTGAAGTATTACTTCATCTACACGGTGTTGTTCCTGGTAGTGCTGGCCGTGCTGTACATCAAGCATCGTCTGGTGAAAATGCCGGTGGGTCGCGCTTGGGAAGCCCTGCGCGAAGATGAAATCGCCTGCCGCTCGATGGGCCTCAACCACGTGCTGGTCAAGCTCTCGGCGTTCACCATCGGTGCGTCGACGGCAGGCCTGGCCGGGGTGTTTTTCGCCACCTATCAAGGCTTCGTCAACCCGACCTCGTTCACCTTCTTCGAATCGGCGCTGATCCTCGCCATCGTCGTGCTCGGCGGCATGGGCTCGACCATCGGCGTGGTGATCGCGGCGTTCGTGCTGACGGTTGCTCCGGAACTCCTGCGTGGCTTCGCCGAATACCGCGTGCTGCTGTTCGGCATCCTGATGGTGTTGATGATGATCTGGCGACCACGCGGGCTGATCCGCATCAGCCGTACCGGGGTCACTCCACGCAAAGGTGCCATTCACTATGAGAGGACTGCGCCATGAGTGAAGTTGTTCTCTCTGTGGAAAAACTGATGATGCACTTCGGTGGCATCAAGGCTTTGAGCGATGTGAGCCTCAAGGTCAAACGCAACTCGATCTTCGCCCTGATAGGGCCGAACGGCGCCGGCAAGACCACGGTGTTCAACTGCCTGACCGGGTTCTACAAGGCCTCCGGCGGCAAGATCGAACTCAACGTGCGCGGCCAGCAGACCAACGTCATTCAATTGCTGGGCGAGTCGTTCAAACCGACCGACTTCGTGTCGCCGAAAAGCTTCCTCAGTCGCCTGTACTACAAGATGTTCGGCGGCACGCATCTGGTGAACCGCGCAGGCCTGGCCCGAACCTTCCAGAACATTCGTCTGTTCAAGGAAATGTCGGTGCTGGAAAACCTGCTGGTGGCGCAGCACATGTGGGTCAACCGCAACATGCTCGCCGGCATCCTCAACACCAAGGGCTACCGCAAAGCGGAAAGCGATGCGCTGGATTGCGCGTTCTACTGGCTCGAAGTGGTGGATCTGGTGGACTGCGCCAATCGTCTGGCCGGTGAGCTGTCCTACGGTCAGCAACGTCGTCTGGAGATCGCCCGGGCCATGTGCACCCGCCCGCAGATCATCTGCCTCGACGAACCGGCCGCCGGCCTCAACCCTCAGGAAACCGAAGCGCTGAGCGCGATGATCCGGCTGCTGCGCGACGAGCACGATCTGACCGTGGTGCTGATCGAACACGACATGGGCATGGTGATGAGCATTTCCGACCACATCGTGGTGCTGGACCACGGCATTGTCATCGCCGAGGGCGGGCCTGAGGCGATCCGCAACGATCCGAAAGTGATTGCCGCCTACCTGGGCGCCGACGAAGAGGAGCTGGTATGAGCAAACCGATCCTCGAACTCAAAGATCTGGACGTGTTCTACGGCCCGATTCAGGCCCTCAAAGGCGTGTCGCTTGAGATCAACGAAGGCGAGACCGTCAGCCTGATCGGTTCCAACGGCGCGGGTAAGTCCACACTGCTGATGTCGATCTTCGGCCAGCCACGGGCGGCGGGCGGGCAGATCCTCTATCAAGGTGTCGACATCACCCACAAGTCCTCGCACTACATCGCCTCCAACGGCATCGCGCAGTCGCCGGAAGGGCGGCGGGTGTTCCCCGACATGACCGTCGAGGAAAACCTGCTGATGGGCACCATCCCGATTGGCGACAAGTACGCCAAGGAGGACATGCAGCGCATGTTCGAGCTGTTCCCGCGGCTCGAAGAGCGCCGTACCCAGCGGGCGATGACCATGTCCGGCGGCGAGCAGCAAATGCTCGCCATCGCCCGTGCGCTGATGAGCCGGCCGAAACTGCTGCTGCTCGATGAGCCAAGCTTGGGGTTGGCACCGATCGTGGTGAAACAGATCTTCGCCACCCTGCGGGAACTGGCGAAAACCGGCATGACCATTTTCCTCGTCGAGCAGAACGCCAACCATGCGCTGAAGCTGTCTGACCGGGCGTACGTGATGGTCAACGGCGAGATTCGCCTGACCGGTACCGGTAAAGAGCTGCTGGTGAATGAGGAGGTGCGCAACGCTTATCTGGGTGGGCATTGATACTTCCTGAGTTGTCCACAAGCCCCGCGACGAAAGTCCCGGGGCTTTTTACATCCCAAGTCCACACAGATTCCCTGTAGGAGTGAGCCTGCTCGCGATAGCGGTACTAAATTCCGCATTCGAGGTGGCTGATACACCGCTATCGCGAGCAGGCTCACTCCTACAAGGTTTTGCGCGATTTACAAAATTGTGGAAAACAAATTCCCATAGCTGCCAAAGCGCGACATATAGACGCTGCAAATGGCTGTTTTTCCACAGTTTTGACTTGTCCCCGTTTGCTGTGGAGCTGGCTGTGAATAACGTGGGAGTAGCTGGCTGCAGCCCTTGTTAACCGTGGCTTGCAGGCCGGTGGTTGATTATTGATCAGGCATTTTTGCGGAGACTGAAGACGCTGTTGTCAACCTTTTTCTAGGCTGCACTGCAGTGACAAATCGATGTGAACAAGCCTGTGGATAAGTCTGTGATTAAACTCTGGAAAGACCGCGCTGAGGGCCGTAATTACTGGCCTCGCGCAATCACTGCGCTGACCGGTCGGTCGTGCAAAATGCCATCTCCGGCACAACAGCCGCTTCAGGGTCAAGCAAAAAACTTTCTATTTCCTGCGCAAAGCCTTGTGTGGCGCGGCTTTGCGCGTTTCCACTTGCCCCCGGAAACTGTGGAAGGGACTGTGGATAACGTGCGTGCACATGGCTACAGGCCACGGCAGGTATGGCGTAGCGACGGTTGATCAAAATTTGATCGAAAGATGTCCCGGTGCGGGTGTTGCTCGTAAATGCCGGGCCGGGCATGCTGGCTGCTGATTTTCTATTTCAATGGCCGCGCTCGTGGCCGACGCAAGGAGAACACGATGTCCAACACCCTGTTTATTACCGGCGCAACCTCCGGTTTTGGTGAAGCCTGTGCCCGTCGTTTCGCCGAGGCTGGCTGGAAACTGGTGTTGACCGGTCGTCGTGCAGAACGTCTGAATGCCCTGTGCGCCGAACTGTCGAAGCAGACCGAAGTGCATGGCCTGGTGCTCGACGTGCGTGACCGCAAGGCGATGGAAGAGGCAATTGCCAATCTGCCGCCGTCGTTCGCCAAGCTGCGTGGCCTGATCAACAACGCCGGGCTGGCGCTGGGCGTCGATCCGGCACCCAAATGCGACCTCGACGACTGGGACACCATGGTCGACACCAACGTCAAGGGCCTGATGTACAGCACTCGTCTGCTGCTGCCGCGTTTGATCGCTCACGGCCGTGGCGCCGGTATCGTCAACCTCGGCTCCATCGCCGGCAACTACCCGTACCCGGGCAGCCACGTGTATGGCGCGACCAAGGCGTTCGTTAAGCAATTCTCGCTGAACCTGCGTTGCGACCTTCAGGGCACTGGCGTGCGTGTCAGCAACATCGAGCCGGGTCTGTGCGAAAGCGAGTTCTCGCTGGTGCGCTTTGCCGGTGACCAGGAACGCTACAACGCCACTTACGCCGGTGCCGAGCCGATCCAGCCGCAGGACATCGCCGAGACCATTTTCTGGGTGCTTAATGCCCCGGCGCACATCAACATCAACAGCCTGGAGCTGATGCCGGTGAGCCAGACCTGGGCCGGTTTTGCCATCGAGCGTAACAAGGCGTAAGACCCTGTGGCGAGGGAGCTTGCTCCCGCTGGACTGCGCAGCAGGCCCGTTTTTTTGAACTGAAGAGCGGGGGCGCTCCGCACCCCAGCGGGAGCAAGCTCCCTCGCCACAAAACCGGGCATAACCGGCGATAAGGTAAACTCAACTCCGACAAACCCCACCGCACCCCGCGGTTCAAAGGTTTTTAGAGGAGGCTACGTGAGTAACCGAGGTGAGCAGTCACTGCTCAAACAATCGACCATCCTGATGTTGGCGGTGTCGATTGCCGGGATCGTCACCGGTTTTGTTTCAGGTTCGCAATCCATCCTTTTCGATGGTTTTTTCTCGCTGATCGCAACGTTCATCAAAGTGCTGATGCTGATCACCGCACGGCTGATCGCCAAAGAAAGCAATCACCGTTTTCAGTTCGGCTTCTGGCATCTGGAGCCGATGGTGCTGCTGATCGAAGGCAGCTTCCTGCTGTTGATCGCCATCTATGCGTTTCTCAACGGCGTGTTCGGCATCATCAACGGCGGTCGCGAGATCGAGCTGGGGTTGGTGATCATTTATGCGGCGGTGTTCACCGTCGTCGAGTTCGCCTATTTCTTCTACGTGCGCCGGCGCAATCGCAAGCTCAAGTCCACCCTGATCCAGTTCGACAACATCAGCTGGCTGGTGGACGCGATGCTCTCGGTGGGTCTGTTGATCAGTTTTCTCGCCGCGTTGCTGCTCAAGGCGCAGGGCTTCGGCGAGTGGGCGAAGTTTGTCGACCCGCTGATCCTGATCGTGCTGGCCCTGACCATGTTGCCGCCGGCGTTCAAGATCCTTGGCCCGGCGCTGCGTGATGTACTGGGTATTGCCCCGGACACCCTGGATGATCTGGTGCGTCAGGTCATGGAAGCGGCGAAAGTCGAGCATGGTTTCGACGACTACGTGACCTACGTGCAGAAGCACGGGCGGGCGCGTTTTATCGAGATTCATGTGGTGTTGCCGGCGGATTACCGGTTGCAGAGCGTTGGGCAACTGGATGCGTTGCGTGAGGAGATTTCGGCGCAGTTAGGCGAGCCGGATGCGGCGCGCTGGTTGACCATCAGCTTTACGGGTGACAAGAAGTGGATTGCCTGATTCGGAGCTGCTGAATCTCCTGTGGCGAGCGAGCTTGCTCGCGCTGGGCTGCGAAGCGGCCCCGGATTTTTGTGAGTGCTGCGCACTCAAGCGGGAGCAAGCTCCCTCGCCACAGGATAAGTTCAGTCAATCAGTTCAGGTATTCAGCCAATCCGCTGTAGCACGTCGCCAAGTGATAAGGCGTCGTCGAAGGCATGTCCTTGCGGCTGACCTCTCCCAGCTCATCCCGGCATTCATGCCACCCGCCCGCATGCAGAAACCGCTGCTGCAGCGCCTGCAACTGGCGCAGCACTGCGGCTTCGCTGTCCGGGCGCAAGGTCAGGGCGCGCAAGTATTCCGCCTGAGCCCAGATCCGCTGAGTCGAATCTTTCGGGCGACCGTCCAGTTGCAGATCGAGCATCGCCCGCACCGCCCCTGAAGGCTGTTCAACACCGAATTGTTCGGTAAAAGCGAATGCCCGGTCCAGCGCAGCGTGCAGTTTCGAGCCGCGCAGCAGGGCTGAAGACTCAAGCAGGAAATACCATTCGAACTGATGCCCCGGTTCGTACCAGTTATCCACAGCCCCCAGCGGTTTCTCCATCAACACCCCGTATTGCGGGTCGACGAACTGCTTGTGCATGGCTGTGCATAACTGCACCAGCGCTTGCTGCGTCGGCGCGTCTTCACGTACCGCTAAAGTGGCGAGAAATGCTTCGGCCAAGTGCATCAGCGGGTTTTGCAGCGGACCGGTTTGCAGGGTGATCCAGTCGCGCTCCAGGCAGGCTTCGTACAGGCCGTCGCCAGTGGCGAAACGGCGGCCGATGACTTCCAGTGCGGCGTTCAGCGTGGATTCCACCAGCGGCTCGCGGGACTTGGCCCAGTAATGGGCGCAGGCGAACAGGATGAAGGCGTGGGTGTAGAGGTCTTTGCGCTGATCCAGCGGCTTGCCTTGCGCGTCGATGCTGTAGAACCAGCCACCATGCTCGGCATCGTGGAAATGCCGTTGCAGCGAGCGGAACAGCGCGGCGGCGTGTACGTCGGCGTTATCCACAACCCCGATCAGGCTGGAAAACAGGTACAGCTGCCGTGCGCAGGCCATCGCCCGATAGCGTTGCGGTGGCAAGGGTTGATGCGCCGCGTCGAGTGCCTCATAGGGCAGAGCCATGTCGGCGTTCCAGCCCGGGCCTTGCCAGAGCGGCACGATCACGTTCAGAAAGTGCTGTTGCACGTCGCTGAACAGGGTGGTCAATTCGGGCAGGGAGGTGGAGCGGCAAGCATGGGGCATTGGCGGACGTCGTCACGGCTGGGGCGATTGCGCGACATGGTAGCAGAGCCGCGTCCTTTAGAGACGCGGTGTCTGTCAGACCGCCTTCGCGAGCAAGCTCGCTCCCACAGTTGAACCGGATTCGCAGCTTGATTCTGTAGGAGCTGCTGCAGGCTGCGATCTTTTGATCTGGCTTTTAACAACCAAAGTCAAAAGATCGCAGCCTGCGGCAGCTCCTACAGGAGGATGCATTCCAATTGTGGGAGCTGGCTTGCCAGCGATGGGGCCGGTTCAGGCGATAGAGATCAGCCAGCCAGCAACCATGCACCGGTCACCGCCGAAGCGGCCCCCGCCACTCGCACCAAGGGTGCTGCAGCCTGCGGCAGAAAACGAACCACGGCATAACCCGCCGCATGCAGCGCCGCAGTCGCCGCGACAAAACCGGCGGCATATGCCCAAGGGCTGCTCATGTCCGGCAGTTCCAGGCCATGGGCCACACCGTGGAACAGCGCAAACAGTGCCGTTGCCGCCACCGCCATTACCAGCGGCGGACGCACCGCCAGCGCCACCGCCAGACCCAGCGCCAGTACCGAAGCTGCAATCCCGCTTTCCAGCGCCGGCAGCTCCAGCCCTTCAAAGCCGAGCAGGCCGCCGATCAGCATGGTGCCGACGAAGGTGCACGGCAGCGCCCAGCGCGCCGCGCCTTGTTGCTGCGCGGCCCACAGGCCGACCGCGACCATCGCCAGCAAGTGGTCGAGGCCGCCGATCGGGTGGCTGATACCGGCGACCAGACCGCTGTCGCCGTGGCCCGGGTGGGCGAAAGCGAGGGCCGGGGTCAGCAGCAGCGCCACGGCGCCGAGAATGCGTTTGAGTGTCATGGATAAGCTTCCTTGTTGGTCAAAAAGTCAGGCGGCGTTCAGCAGGCCCTGGCGTTCGATGAAGGCGATGATGTCTTCCAGGCCCTGACCGGTTTTCTGGTTGCTGAAGACGAATGGCTTGCCGTTGCGCATGCGCTGGGTGTCGCTGTTCATCATTTCCAGCGAAGCACCGACCAGCGGCGCCAGGTCGATCTTGTTGATCACCAGCAGGTCGGACTTGCAGATCCCCGGGCCGCCCTTGCGCGGCAACTTGTCGCCGGCGGAGACGTCGATCACGTAGATGGTCAGGTCCGACAGCTCCGGGCTGAAGGTCGCCGACAGGTTGTCGCCACCGGATTCCACCAGAATCAGGTCCAGCCCCGGAAAGCGCCGGTTCAGTTGATCGACCGCTTCGAGGTTGATCGAGGCGTCTTCGCGGATTGCCGTGTGCGGGCAGCCACCGGTTTCCACGCCGATGATCCGCTCCGGCGCCAGCGCTTGGTTGCGCACCAGAAAGTCGGCGTCTTCGCGGGTGTAGATGTCGTTGGTGACGACGGCCAGGTTGTAGCGATCACGCAGCGCCAGGCACAGAGCCAGGGTCAATGCGGTTTTGCCGGAACCGACCGGGCCGCCGATGCCGACGCGCAGGGGTTGTGTGTTCATGTGCTTCTCCAAGATGACAGGCTCTAAGAGCGAAACAGACGGCTGTACTGGCGCTCATGGGCCATGCACGCCAGGGACAGGCCGAACGCGGCACTGCCGATGTGTTCGGGATGGATGCGGGTGGCGTCCTGCTGCGCCTGTTGCAGCAGCGGCAGCAGTTCGCTGGTCAGGCGCTGGGCGGCTTGCTGGCCCAGCGGCAGGGTTTTCATCAATACCGCGAGCTGGTTTTCCAGCCAGCTCCACAGCCACGCGGCGAGCGCGTCCTGCGGGCTGATCTGCCAGGCGCGGGCGGCGAGTGCCCAGCCGAGGGCCAGATGCGGTTCGGCGCATTGCTCAAGAAAGCGGCGGGCCGGCGCGTCGAGTTCCGGCAGACCGTTGAGCAACTGCTGCAGCGAGTAACCCATCTGCCGGCTCTCCAGATGCAACTCACGGGTCTCGCGGCTGGCACGGTGGGTTTCGCAGAGATGCAGCAACTCGGGCCAGTTTTCCTCGGCCGCGGCCTGACAATGAGCCAGCAGCAGCGGCGCCTCGAAACGCGCGAGGTTGAGCAGTAGTTGATCGCTGATCCAGCGCCGGGCGCTGTCCGGGTTGTTCACGCGGCCGTTATCCACCGCCATTTCCAGGCCTTGCGAATAGCTGTAGCCGCCAATCGGCAGTTGCGGACTGGCCAGGCGCAGCAGCGCCCAGGCCGGATTCACAGGCGTACGCCGAACTGATGGAGTTTGGGCGCGTAGTTGAAATCTTCGTCGCCGTGTCGCGAATGGTGATGGCCGCCGCCGTAAGCACCGTGTTCCGGCTGGAACGGCGCTTCAATCGCCTCGACCTGTGCGCCAAGCTGTTCGAGCATGGCTTTGAGCACATAGTCGTCGAGCAGGCGCAGCCAGCCATCGCCGACTTGCAAGGCGACGTGGCGGTTACCCAGATGATAGGCGGCGCGGGTCAGCTCGAAGGCATTGGCGCAGGTGACATGCAGCAGTTGCTCGGGGCGGGCGCAGACGCGAACGATGCGGCCGTCCTCGGCCTGCAGGCATTCGCCGTCATATAACGGCGCCTGACCGCGCTCCAGAAACAACCCGACGTCTTCGCCATCGGCACTGAAACAGCGCAGACGGCTTTTGCTCCGCGCTTCGAAGGTCAGGTGCAACTCGGCGGACCAGACAGGTTGAGGGTCGATTCTGCGATGAATCACCAGCATCGGAAAGCTTCCAGCAGTGGACTTGTAGGGAGGGCTAGAGCAAGGGGCTTGCCAACCGGCCGAGATGTAGGAAATCCCTGTCGGAGCGTAGAGGATGTTTCAAGATGTTGCAGAATTTTGGAAGGTTTTGGTGCGTGAAGATTTTTACATGCACCAATTTGTGGCTGTCACACAAAGCAATGTAGGAGTGAGCCTGCTCGCGATAGCGGTCTTCCAGTCAATTCTTGGCTGACTGAACGGACGCTATCGCGAGCAGGCTCACTCCTACAGGGGATTTGTGAGGTTTTGGGAAAGGGAATTACTCGGTACTGCCCAGCCCTTGCCAATGCTTGAGGCCGATAAAGATAAAGCGCAGTTGCTGAGTGATCTTCGCCTGTGGCGTCAGATGCTCCGGCAGGGCTTCGGCGGGCGGGTCGATGATGTCCGGCAGGGTAGCGAACACCGATTTGACGATCAGGTCGGCGATCACGCTCAGTCCGGCTGCATCCAGATGTTGCAGCTTGGGCATCAGCGTCAGATCGGCCGCAAGGTCGGCGCTGATGTTCTCGCGCAGACGGCCAATCGCCTGACGCACCGGCAGCGAGCCGCCGTACTGCTCGCGCGCCAGAAACAGGAATTGCGAACGGTTGGCGCTGACCACGTCGAGGAAGATCCGCACCGAGGCATCGATGATGCCGCCCATGACGAATTCGTTGTGGCGGACCAGGCGGATGGTTTCGCGGAAGGTCTGGCCGACTTCACTGACCAGCACCAGACCGAGTTCGTCCATGTCGGCGAAATGCCGGTAGAAACCGGTGGGCACGATGCCGGCGGTCTTGGTCACTTCGCGCAGGCTCAGGCTGCCGAATCCTCGGCCGCTTTCCATCAAATGGCGGGCAGCGTCCATCAGGGCGTTGCGGGTCTGTTGTTTCTGTTCGGCGCGGGGCAGCATCGCAAAGGCGTTTTCTTAGGCAGGACAAGCGCCGCACTCTAGCAAATCGGCTTTGCTGGCGTCGAACGGCAGGGGGAGGGAGGTGAGCGGGGAAACGGGTTTTTGCGGATTGCAGTGCTGAAAAAATCAAAAGCCCAATCCGCTGATTGGGCTTTTTTTCCAGGCCGCCATGGGCTTAGCTCAAAGCGCTGTTGCGTTCGATCACACGGTCACCACCGCCTTCGGCAACGGCCTGGCCCAGTGGGGTTTTATCGAAACCGTCTTCGGCGAGGGTCTGACCTTGTGGGGTACGGTCACCGCCACCTTCAGCGAGGGTTTGACCTTGTGGAGTGCGGTCGCCGCCATCGGATGCCAGGGTCTGACCTTGTGGCGTCTTGTCATAGCCGTCTTGCACCAGACCTTTCTCTTCCAGGCGATCACGGCCGCCTTCTGCTACAGCTTGACCTTGTGGAGTCTTGTCGTAGCCATCTTGTACCAGGCCTTTTTCTTCCAGACGATTGCGGCCGTTTTCAGCCAGGGTCTGACCTTGTGGCGTGCGTTCGCCGCCGTCAGCCGCCACAGTCTGGCTGAACACCGAGTGGCTGGCTTTCACTTGTGGGGTAGCCTGATCGGCAGCGGGCAGGGCGAAAGCAGTGCTGGCTAGCATCGACAGGGTAAGGCTGAGCAGTAATTGGCGTTTCATGATGGGTTGCTCCTTGGGAGGGCGATAAAGTGGGTACGAAGCCAATGCTACTCTCGATAAGTCGATATAAAAGTTCATAAACGCAATGGTAATAATCAACAGAATTGATTGTTCTGCCGAGGCGCTCTAGCTCGGGCGTTTGCGGACGGTGGTTTTGCACTGCAGTGGGTATTTTCGACTCACTCGCGCCTCGCAAATGTGCGGGTGGCGGTAACGCTGTTCGACCGATCGGTCAGCATTCGGGCGATTTTTTGCCACGGAATCTATATTCCGATTAAACCTGCGCACTGTTTGCCAGTCGTAGATTTCATGAGGGCCGCTTTGGCCCGCCGTTTCAGCTGTGCGTCGCGAAGTCGGCGTGCGGTCGTCATCAGGAGTTTTGTGCATGACGCGCACCGGAAAAATCTTCAGTTGGACCTTCGCCATCCTCGTACTGCTGCTGGCGGTACTGGTTCTGATCATCGTGTTCTTCGACTGGAACCGGATCAAACCGCCACTCAACGCCAAAGTCTCGGAAGAACTGCATCGACCGTTCGCCATCAATGGCAACCTCGCGGTGATCTGGCAGCGCGAGCCGGAAGAGGGCGGTTGGCGTGCCTGGGTGCCGTGGCCGCACGTGGTGGCTGAAGACCTGACGCTGGGCAACCCGGACTGGTCGAAGCAGCCGCAGATGGTCACGCTCAAACGCGTGGAACTGCGCATCTCGCCGCTGGCCCTGCTGGCGCAGCGGGTGACGATCCCGCGTATCGACCTGACCGAGCCCAACGCGCAACTGCAACGCCTGGCCGATGGCCGCGCCAACTGGACGTTCAAGTTCGACCCGAAAGACCCGAATGCCGAACCGTCAAACTGGGTGGTGGACATCGGGGCCATCGGCTTCGACAAGGGCCACGTCACGCTGGATGACCAGACGCTGAAAACCAACCTCGACGTGGTGATTGATCCGCTGGGCAAGCCGATTCCGTTCAGCGATATCGTCGGTGACAAAGCCGCGAAGACTGCCCAGGACAAGGGCGCCGCGCCGCAGGACTATGCATTTGCGCTGAAGGTCAAAGGCCAGTACCACGGCCAGAATCTCACCGGTCAGGGCAAGATCGGCGGGCTGCTGGCGTTGCAGGACGCGAACAAACCGTTTCCGCTGCAGGCCCAGGCGAAGATCGGCGCCACCAGCATCGAACTGGCCGGCACCCTCACTGACCCGCTCAACCTCGGTGCCCTCGACCTGCGCCTGAAACTGGCCGGCGCCAGCCTCGGCAACCTCTATCCGCTGACCGGCGTGACCCTGCCGGATACGCCGCCGTATTCCACCGACGGTCACTTGATCGCCAAACTGCATGACGCCGCCGGGGCGAAATTCACCTATGAGCAGTTCAACGGCAAGATCGGCAGCAGCGATATTCACGGCGATCTGACCTACGTCGCCAGCCAGCCACGGCCCAAGCTCAGCGGGGCGCTGCTGTCCAATCAACTGCTGTTCGCCGACCTCGCGCCGCTGATCGGCGCCGACTCCAATGACAAGCAAAAGGCTCGCGGCGGCGAGAGCAAGCAGCCGACCGACAAAGTGTTGCCGGTGGAAGAATTCAAGACCGACCGCTGGCGCGCGATGGATGCCGATGTCGAGTTCACCGGCAAGCGCATCGTCCACAGCGAGAAACTGCCGTTCACCGACCTCTATACCCACCTGAAACTCAACGACGGCGAACTCAGCCTCGAACCGCTGCGCTTCGGCGTGGCCGGCGGCAATCTGGACGCGCAGATCCGTCTCAACGGTCGCACCGAACCTATGGAAGGCCGGGCCAAACTGACCGCGCGCGGGTTCAAGCTCAAGCAGTTGTTCCCGACCTTCGAACCGATGAAAACCAGCTTCGGTGAGCTCAACGGTGATGCGGATATCAGCGGTCGCGGCAACTCGGTGGCCAAGCTGCTCGGCGGCGCCAATGGCCAGTTGAAGATGCTGATCAACGACGGCGCAATCAGCCGTGAGCTGATGGAACTGGCGGGACTCAACGTCGGCAACTACGTGGTCGGCAAGATTTTTGGCGACAAGGAAGTGAAGATCAACTGCGCGGCGGCGGACTTCGACATCAAGACCGGCCTGGCGACCACACGGCTGTTTGTGTTCGATACCGAGAACGCGATCATCTACATCGACGGCACCGCGAACATGGCCACCGAGCAACTGGATCTGACCGTTACGCCGGAATCCAAGGGCTGGCGCCTGATTTCGCTGCGTTCACCGTTGTACGTGCGCGGCAAGTTCATCAAGCCGGATGCAGGTGTGAAGGCTGTGCCGTTGATGCTGCGCGGGGCGGGGATGGTGGCATTGGGCGTGATCGCAGCACCGGCGGCGGGGCTGCTGGCGCTGGTGGCGCCGAGCGGTGGGGAGCCGAATCAGTGTGCGCCGCTGCTTGAGCAGATGAAGGCGGGCAAGGCGCCCGTGACCGTCAAGCCAACCAAGTAAAGCAAGAGCAAAAGATCGCAGCCTGCGGCAGCTCCTACAGGAAAATGCATTCCTCTGTAGGAGCTGCCGCAGGCTGCGATCTTTTTGCTTCTGTTGCTCGCGAAGGCGGTTTTGAAGGCTTACAGGTCTTTCAGAATGTCGGCCATGTCATCCGCATGCTCTTCTTCCTGCGCGAGGATGTCTTCGAAGATGCGCCGGGTGGTGGGGTCTTTTTCGCCGATGTACTGAATGATTTCACGGTAGCTGTCGATGGCGATCCGTTCGGCCACCAGGTCTTCGTAGACCATTTCCTTCAAGGTGTTCCCGGCCACGTACTGGGCGTGGGACATTTTCGACAGCAGGTCCGGATTGAACTCCGGTTCGCCACCCAGTTGCACGATGCGCTCGGCCAGACGGTCGGCGTGTTGCGCTTCCTGGGTTGCATGTTCGAGGAATTCTTCGGCGGCCACGTGAGCCTTCACGCCGTTGGCCATGAAGTAGTGACGTTTGTAACGCAGGACGCAGACCAGTTCGGTGGCCAGCGACTCATTGAGCAGGCGCAGCACCTCGTCACGGTCGGCGCTGTAGCTCTCGGTTACCGCGCCGTTCTCGACGTGCTGTCGTGCGCGCTCGCGCAGGGTTTGAACATCAGACAAATGCAGGTCATCGCTCATTTCGATCTCCAGGAGGCTAATCCAATGGGCGCCACGCTCTTCAGGCGTGATCGCATACCCTGGTTGTGAGTCCTGCGCGATCGAAAAAGTTTTATCAGATTTCCAGCGTCCCCCCTGTAGGCGCTGCCGAAGGCTGCGATCTTGGCGTGAGCCCCGACAACACGGCCTCCTCCTGTAACCAGGCAAAAAACGCCCGCACCGGCGGATGCCGCTCGCGCCCTGGCACACACAAAGCGCTGTACCCGGCACCATCGACCTGCACCTGCCCTTTGTACGGCACCAGCAACCCGCTGGCGACGCTTTGCGACACCAGAATATTGCTCGCCAGCACCAGACCTTGCCCGGCAATCGCCGCTTGCAGGGCGTAATGTTCCTCGTCGTATTCACGGATCGCCGGATGCTGATTCAGCCACGACTCGCCGGAGCGGGCGCACCAGGCTTCCCAGCCGTGGGCATACAGCTTCGAGTTGTGCCAGCGCACGCTGATCAGCGCCGGCGTGCGTCGGGCGGCCAGCGCCACCTGCTCCGGCGAGCCATATACGCCGAAGGACTCATCGAACAGGCACAGACCGTAGAGATTGGGGTAATCGTCGAGGCTGTAGCGCAGCACCAGATCGACGCTGGCGTCCTGATGCAGGTCGATGACTTCGCAGTGGGTATCCAGGCGCACGTTGATGTTCGGGTGTTGCGCATAAAACCTTCCGAGGCGCGGCACCAGCCACAGCGCGGCAAACGCGGCGGTGGTCGATAACGTCAGGCTGGCGCCACTGCGTTGCGGACGCAGGGTGTCGACGCTTTGCGCGACTTCCAGCAGCGCGCCGTGCAGGCTGCGAAACAGCCGCTCGCCACCTTCCGTCAGGCGCACCTGACGTGGCAAGCGTTCGAACAGTGCCACGCCGAGCCAGTCTTCCAGCGCGCGAATCTGATGAGAAATCGCCGTCGGTGTGACCGACAATTCCTCGGCGGCGGCCTTGAAGCTCAGCAGGCGCGAAGCGGATTCGAAGGCGCGCAGGCCGGTCAGCGGCAACGAGGCGAACATTGAGAACTCCATGGATGAAATGAATTCATCCCGACTGATTTTTGCTCATTTGAATGGACGCGGCCACGCGCTTCAAGCTGCAAGCCACAAGCCGTTTGATTCTAGTCCGGAGGAAATACAGATGAGCAAAATTCTTGCGATCCATGCCAGCCCACGGGGTGACCGTTCGCATTCACGGCGCCTGGCAGAAAGCTTTCTCAGCGCCTGGCAAGTGCGCCATCCCCAGGCGCAGGTCACCCGCCGCGAAGTCGGGCGCGTCTTGATCCCGCCGGTCAACGAAGCCTTTGTCGCGGCTGCGTTTCATCCTGAACCCGAGGCGCGTCCACTGTCGATGCAGGCCGATCTGGCGCTCAGCGATCAGCTGGTCGGCGAGTTGTTCGCTCACGATCTGCTGCTGATTTCCACGCCGATGTACAACTTCAGCGTGCCCAGCGGCCTCAAGGCCTGGGTCGACCAGATCGTGCGGCTGGGCCTGACCTTCGACCACACCCTGGACAACGGCGTGGCCCAATACACCCCGCTGCTGCAGGGCAAGAAAGCGCTGATCGTCACCAGTCGCGGCGGTTTCGGCTTCGGCCCCGGCGGTGAACTGGAAGCCCTGAACCACGCCGATCCATGGCTGCGTACGGCGTTGGGATTTATTGGCATCAACGACGTCACCGTGGTTGCGGCTGAGGGCGAAGAGTCGGCCGAGCGCACCTTCGCGGTGTCGGTGGCTGAGGCCGAGCAGCGTTTGCTCGACCTCGCCCGGACGTTCTAAGTGGCCTGGCTGTTCCTGCTGATCGCCGCCGGCTTCGAAGTGACTTTCGCCATGGGCATGAAGTACGCCGAAGGCTTCACCCGCCTGTGGCCGTCGCTGATCACGGTGGTGGCGGCGATTGGCGGGATCTATTTCCTGACGTTGGCGCTGCGTGAATTACCGGTGAGCATCGCTTATCCGATCTGGACCGCCATCGGCTCGCTGGGCACGGTGTTTCTCGGCTTTGCCCTGTTGGGCGAGAGCCTGACCCTGATGAAACTGCTGTCGGTGGGGCTGATTGTGGCGGGGGTGGTGGGCCTGAAGTAGGCTGATGGTGCAGTTGTCATCATCAAGGGGGAGGCTTGGCGGGCGTTTTGCACGTCTGGCATCCACTCACGACCACAAGGATGTTTGCCCATGTCACAAGGTTCGGCGACACGTTATCCACTGGTGCTGGTGCCGGGCATGCTCGGGTTTATCCGGCTGCTGCTGTATCCGTACTGGTACGGGATCATCAAGGCGTTGCGTCGTGGCGGGGCGACAGTAATTGCGGTGCAGGTGTCGCCGCTCAATTCCACCGAGGTGCGTGGCGAGCAGTTGCTGGCGCGCATCGACGAGATTCTGCGCGAGACCGGCGCTGCCAGGGTCAATCTGTTCGGCCACAGCCAGGGCTCGCTGACCGCGCGTTATGCCGCCGCGAAACGGCCGGATCTGGTCGCTTCGGTGACGTCCGTGGCCGGCCCCAATCATGGTTCGGAACTGGCCGACTATCTGCAGCAACACTATCCGGCGAACACTGCCAAGGGTCGTCTGCTCGAAGCGCTGCTGCGGGTTGTCGGCTGGCTGATGGCATTGCTGGAAACCGGTTACCACGGGCCGAAACTGCCGGTGGATATCCACGCCTCGCATCAATCGCTCACCAGCGAAGGGGTGGCGCTGTTCAATCAGCGTTATCCACAGGGCCTGCCCGAAACCTGGGGCGGGCAGGGGCCGGAAGAGGTCAATGGCGTGCGTTATTACTCGTGGTCGGGGACGTTGCAACCGGGCAAGACCGATCGCGGCGGCAACCTGTTTGACGGCACCAATCGCAGCTGTCGGCTGTTCGCGAAAACCTTCGTGCGCGAGCCGGGGCAGTGTGACGGGATGGTCGGGCGCTACAGCTCGCACCTGGGCACGGTGATTGGCGACGACTATCCGCTGGACCACTTCGACATCGTCAACCAGTCGCTGGGGCTGGTGGGCAAAGGCGCGGATCCGGTGCGGTTGTTTGTCGAGCATGCGGCGCGGCTGAAGGCTGCTGGCGTTTAACCTGCTCTTGTGGCGAGGGAGCTTGCTCCCGCTGGGCTGCGCAGCAGGCCCCGGCTTTAAAAGGGGCCGCTTCGCGCCCCAGCGGGAGCAAGCTCCCTCGCCACAGGAATTTGTCAGGCAACGCTGATCCGGCGGCCCAACACCGTGGTCCAACGCTCGGAAAGAATCACACCACCCAGCGTCAACACCCCACCCACCAGGTGATACATCGCCAACTGCTCCTTCAACACCACTGCCGCAATCAGCGCGGTGATCAGCGGCAGCAAGTTAAAGAACAACGTGGTGCGGCTCGGCCCCAGACGCTGCACCGCCTGCATCCACGCCAGCGGCGCAAGCATTGACGCCAGCAGGCACGCGTACAGCACCAGCGGAATGTTCTGCGCGGTGAAGCCGGTTTTCGGCGAGGCGGCGTACAGCGGAAACAGCACCACAATCGCCACCAGCACCTGCAGGTACAGCAACACCAGCGGCGACAAACGCAGCTGCCATTTTTTCAGCAGGGTGCTGTAGATCGCGTAGGCCAGGGTGGCGATCAGCATCATCGCGTCACCCAGGTTCACCCCGTGTTGCAGCAGCGCGCCGAGGCTGCCGGACGACACCACCACCAGCACCCCGGCGAACGACAGCACTGCGCCGAACAAGGCCCCGGCGGTCAGGCGCTGGCCGAGGCTGATGATCGCCATGGCCAGCGACATCAGTGGCATCATCGACAGAATGATGCCCATGTTGGTCGCGGTGGTCAGGGTTGCGGCGAAGTAGGCCAGGCTTTGATAGACCGCCATGCCCAGCACGCCGAGGATGAAGATCTTGCCCAGGTTGGGGCGGATCTGCGGCCAGTGCGCGATCACCGCTTTGAGCATGAAAGGCGTGAACAACAGGCCGGCCAGCAGCCAGCGGTAGAAACCGATCTCGGCGGGGAAGATCGCCCCGACCGCCAGTTTGTTGATCACGGTATTGCCGGCCCAGATGAAAATCGCCAGCAGGGGAAACGCGTATTGCATGGGGTTAAAACCAGAACGTTGATGAACGCTGATTATCCCTTGTCTGGATGCAGGCCTATACTGCGAACCGGACAACCTGCCTCTGCAACCGGACAGCATGAACAGTAAACACATCGATTTGCTGGATTTCAGCGAACTGCCGTCAGCGGTGTACTTCCGCTATGCCGACTTCAACGCCCATGAATACGCCGCGCCGCACCGTCATCCGTGGGGCACGCTGGAGTACGCGGCCCACGGTGTGCTGCACATGGACGTCGACGGCAGCCGCTTCATGTCGCCGCCGCACTACGCGGTGTGGGTGCCGCCGCAGGTCGAGCACAGTTTCTACAGCCATCAACCGGTCAACTACCGCGCGGTGTGCCTCGACCCCAAAGTCTGCGCCGATCTGCCGGCGCGCGCCTGCACCTTGGCGATCAGCGACATCCTCAAGGCGATTCTCAAGGACTTCGCCGCCCGCGACGTGAAAATACCCGAACTCGACGCTGATCAGCGTCTGGCCCAGGTGCTGGTCGATCAACTGCAACAGGCGCCGGTGCATGAGTGTTATCTGCCGTACGCAAGCAATCCCGGCTTGCTGGCGATTCTCGACGCCTTGCAGGCCGATCCAGGGAACAACCAGCCGCTGGCCCACTGGGCGGCGCAGGTACACGTCAGTGAACGCACGCTGGCCCGGCAGTTCGTGCGCGAACTGGGACTGAGTTTCGGCGAATGGCGTCAGCGCCTGCGTTATCTCGCGGCCATCGAGGCGCTGGAAGGTACCCGCAGCGTGCAGGAAATCGCCTTCGATCTCGGCTACAGCAGCGGCTCGGCGTTCATTGCCATGTTTGCCCGGCAGGCCGGGTGTACGCCGGAACAATACCGACGTAGCCACCTGGAAGGCAGGAAGGTGTAACAAGATTTGGCTACACTTCAGCGGAGGTCGCATCCATCGATGCGGCGACAAGGAGAAAACTCCATGAAGATGTTGCGTGTGCCTTTGTTGATGATCGGTCTGCTCCTGTGTTCCCAGGGTTTCGCCGCCACGGCGCAACAGAACAAAATGACCACCTGCAATGCTGACGCTACCGCCAAAAGCCTCAAGGGCGACGAGCGCAAGACTTTCATGAGCACCTGTCTCAAGGCTGCACCGGCCGCCAATGACGGAAAAGTGCTGACCCCGCAGCAGGAAAAAATGAAGACCTGCAACGCCGATGCGAAAACCAAGGCCCTGACCGGCGATGCGCGCAAGACCTTCATGAGTGATTGCCTGAAGAAAAAATAAGATCAAAAGATCGCAGCCTGCGGCAGCTCCTACATGAACCGCGATCCTGTAGGAGCTGCCGCAGGCTGCGATCTTTTCGGCGCGACCAGGATGCGGGGCATCTACTCGCTTCGGCGCCGGATCGCTGGCAGACTGCCAATCCTTTTACGCCGTTCGTTTTGAGGCTGTATGCCAACGTTTTCTGAGCGTCATGTTGTGTTCTGGGTCAGTTGCATCATCATTTGTGGCGGTCTGCTGCTGGCGTTGCCGCTGCGCTTGTTGCCCAGCCTGCTGGCCGGTCTGCTGGTGTTCGAGCTGGTCAACATGCTCACCCCGCAACTGCAACGGCTGATCGAAGGCCGGCGTGCGCGCTGGCTGGCGGTGGCGTTGCTGGGCACCCTGGTGGTCAGTGTGCTGGCGCTGATCTTTGCTGGCGCCATCAGTTTCCTGCTGCACGAAGCGGAAAACCCGGGCGCCTCGCTCGACAAATTCATGGGCGTGGTTGACCGCGCGCGCGGGCAATTGCCACCGTTTCTCGATGCTTACCTGCCGGCCAGCGCTGCGGAATTTCGCGTGGCCATCGGCGAATGGGCGAGCAAGCATCTGTCCGAGCTGCAACTGGTGGGCAAGGACGCGGCGCACATGTTCGTCACCTTGCTGATCGGCATGGTCCTCGGCGCGATCATCGCCTTGCAGCGCGTACCGGACCTGACCAAGCGCAAACCGCTGGCCGCCGCCCTGTTCGACCGTCTGCATCTGGTGGTTCAAGCTTTTCGCAACATCGTCTTCGCGCAGATCAAGATTTCCCTGCTCAACACCTTCTTTACCGCGATTTTCCTGGTGGTGGTCCTGCCGCTGTTCGGCATCAAGCTGCCGCTGACCAAGACCCTGATCGTACTGACCTTCCTGCTCGGCCTGCTGCCGGTGATCGGCAACCTGATGTCGAACACGCTGATCACCATCGTCGGCCTGTCGCTGTCGATCTGGGTGGCGGTAGCGGCGCTGGGCTATCTGATTTTTATCCACAAGCTCGAATACTTCCTCAACGCGCGCATCGTCGGCGGGCAGATCAGTGCCAAGTCGTGGGAGTTGCTGCTGGCGATGCTGGTGTTCGAGGCCGCGTTCGGCCTGCCGGGGGTGGTGGCGGGGCCGATTTATTACGCGTATCTGAAGAGTGAGTTGAAGCTGGGCGGGATGGTGTAAGGCGATCCACTGTGGCGAGGGAGCTTGCTCCCGCTGGGGCGCGAAGCGCCCCCGCTCCTTGAATCAAAAGCCTGGGCCTGCTGCGCAGTCCAGCGGGAGCAAGCTCCCTCGCCACAAGGTGTGTGATCAGACCATTACAGGTTGTGTGATCAGGCCATCGAGCCGTAACGCTTCATCGCCTCAATCGCCAGACCACTGCCAATGCTGCCAAAGATATTCCCTTCCACATGCCGCGCATTCGGCAGCATCGCCGAAACACTGCTGCGCAGCGCCGGAATGCCGCTCGAACCGCCGGTGAAGAACACCGTATCGACCTGCGCCACCGACACGTTGGCATCGTTCAACAGCTGCGTAACGCTGCCGCGCACGCGTTCAAGCAAGGCGTCGATCGACGACTCGAACAGGGCGCGGCTCAGTTCTACGCTCAGGCCCGGCTCGATGCGGTCCAGCGGTACGTGGCGGCTGTCGGCGTGGGTCAGCTGGATCTTGGTTTCTTCGACTTCCATCGCCAGCCAGTGCCCGGCGCGCTGTTCGATCAGCTTGAACAGGCGGTCGATGCCGCCGGTGTCCTCGATGTCGTAGCGCATGCTGCCCAGCGCCAGGGTGGATTTCTGCGAGTACACCGAGTTGATGGTGTGCCAGGTCGCCAGGTTCATGTGGTGACTGGTCGGCATGTAGGCGCCGCTCTTCATCCGGCTGCCGTAGCCGAACAGCGGCATCAGGCCTTGCAGGCTCAGCTGTTTGTCGAAGTCGGTCCCGCCGATGTGCACGCCGCCGGTGGCGAGGATGTCATCGTGGCGGTTGTCCATGCCGCGACGCTCGGGCGACAGGCGTACCAGCGAGAAGTCGGACGTACCACCGCCGATGTCGACGATCAGCACCAGCTCTTCTTTCTCGATGGTCGACTCGTAGTCGAATGCCGCGGCGATTGGTTCGTACTGGAACGACACGTCCTTGAAGCCGAGCTTGCGAGCCACTTCGACCAGGGTGTCTTCGGCTTCCTGGTCAGCCAGCGGGTCGTCATCGACGAAAAACACCGGACGCCCCAGCACCACTTGTTCGAACTCGCGACCGGCGGCGGTTTCGGCACGGCTCTTGAGCTGGCCGATGAACAGCCCCAATAGATCCTTGAACGGCATCGCGGTGCCGAGCACGCTGGTGTCGTGCTTGATCAGCTTGGAACCGAGCAGGCTCTTGAGCGAGCGCATCAGCCGGCCTTCGTAGCCTTCCAGGTACTCGTGCAGGGCCAGGCGACCGTACACCGGACGGCGCTCTTCGATGTTGAAGAACACCACCGACGGCAGGGTGATCTTGTCGTCTTCCAGCGCGATCATCGTTTCCATGCCGGGGCGCAGCCAGCCGACAGTGGAGTTGGAGGTGCCGAAGTCGATGCCGCAGGCACGGGCTGGAGAGGCGTTGTTCATGTCTTTCGGGTTCCGGTCAAAAAACGGCCGCGCAGTGTATGTCAGTGCGCGGCAGATTCGAAGGCCGGTCATCTGCTATTTCACGACTAAGCTTCTTGAAAGTCGCAGCTTCGCCCCAAACTTGCTGGCATGGGCCGGCAGACATACCGGCGGTCGCAAGAACCGTCGTCCACTGCCGATAAACTTCTGCTGCGCCACCCGGTCACAAAGTTGAGATCGGTCAACCCGGCACGCGCGAATGAGCGCATGCTGGCCTCGGCGCGAAATCGATAACGGATGGTGATTCCTTCGATGGACTTCAAAGACTATTACAAGATACTCGGCGTGGAGCCGACAGCGGACGACAAGGCGATCAAGGCTGCCTATCGCAAGCTGGCACGCAAATACCACCCCGATGTCAGCAAGGAAAAAGACGCCGAGGCCAAGTTCAAGGACGCCTCGGAAGCCTATGAAGCGCTGAAAAGCGCCGACAAGCGCGCCGAATATGACGAGCTGCGTCGTTATGGCCAGCACGGTCAGCCGTTCCAGGGCCCGCCGGGCTGGCAGAGCCGCGGCGGTTTTGGCGGCGGCGGTGGCGACACCGGCGACTTTTCGGACTTCTTCAGTTCGATCTTCGGCAATCGCGGCGCCGGTTTCGGTGGCGACGGTCGGCAACAACGCAGTGCAGGACGCCGAGGGCAAGACGTGGAAATGGAACTGCCGGTCTTCCTTGAGGAGACCTTGTCGGACGAATCGAAGAAGGTCAGCTTTCAGGTCCCGCAATACAACGCCAACGGTCAGCACGTCAGCAATACCAGCAAGAGCCTGAACGTGAAGATCCCGGCGGGCGTGACCGACGGCGAGCGCATCCGCCTCAAAGGCCAGGGCGCACCGGGCATCGGTGGCGGGGCCAATGGCGACCTGTACCTGACCATTCGTTTTGCGCCGCACCCGAAATTCGATGTCGAAGGCGAAAACCTGATCATCACCCTGCCCTTGGCACCTTGGGAGCTGGCGCTGGGCACCGAGGTGGCCGTGCCGACCCTGACCGGCAAGATCAACCTCAAGGTTCCGGCCGGCAGTCAGAACGGTCAGCGCATGCGTGCCAAGGGTCATGGTCTGAAAAACAAGGCCGGTGAGCGCGGTTACCTGTTCGTGCAGCTCAAGGCCGTGATGCCGAAAACCTCCGACGACGAGGTCAAGGCGCTGTGGCAGGAACTGGCGAAGAAAGCCGCGTTCAACCCACGAGAGAACTTCTGAATCCGACGACGGAGTAGCCCATCATGAGCAGCCCCCTGATCGTTCAACTGGACATGGCAGAATTCTGTGAGGCGGCCGATCTGTCGGACGTCTACGTGATCGAAATCGTCGAACACGGCATCCTCGAACCTCAGGGCGCGCAGCCCCGGGAATGGCGGTTCACCGACTACGAGCTGAGCCTGGCCAAGCGCGCCGCGAAATTGCGACGCGAGCTGGAGCTGGAGTGGGAGGGCGTCGCGCTGGCACTGAATCTGCTGGAGGAAGTGCATGAGCTGCGGGCGGAGAACCGCATGCTCAGGCAGCGCTTGGGGCGGCTGGTGGTCGAATAGGTTATCGGTGGTATTGGCCGGCCTCATCGCTGGCAAGCCAGCTCCCACAAGGAACCCTGTCGTACACAAAGTTTGTATTCGACGCCGGACCTGTGGGAGCTGGCTTGCCAGCGATGAATACTCCGTAGATTTCCCTGCTTAAACCTTTCTCGGCAACACCACACTGAACAGTGTGCCGTCAGCCTCGCTCGAGCTGACGTCGATCGTCCCGCCATGGGCGGTCACCACTTCCTTGACAATGAACAAGCCCAATCCGAGGCTGGTCGACGGCTGCCCGAGTTCTTCGTCGGCGCTGCGTACCAACGGGTCGAAAATGGTGCCGATAGCCTCTTCGGAAATCGGTGTGCCGTAGTTGTGCACCGACAGGCACACGCAGTCGCCCTCGCCACGCAGATCGAGGGTCACGTCACGCTGGCTGGCACCGTGCTGCAAGGCATTGCCGATCAGGTTCTGCAGTAACTGGTCGATTCGCCCGGCGTCCCACACCCCGCGCGTGTCACCGTGCACCGTGAGCCTGGGATCGGATTGCGGATGGCCGGCGCAGGCTTCGGCAATCGCTGCGCGCGCGGCAACTGCCAGGTCCATCGGGGCGGGCTCGATCGGCAGGCTACGGCCCAGGCGACTGCGCACCAGTTCCAGCAAGTCACTGACCATCGCCGCCATGTGTCGCGCACCGCGCTTGATGTGCAGGGCGCAGGCCAGGGCATCGCCCTCAAGGCTGGATTTGCGCAACAACAGTTCGGTGGACATGCTCACCGCCTGCAGCGGCGCACGCAGGTCATGGCCGAGGATGGCGAGGAAAATATCCCGCGAGCGATTAACCTGCTCGGCGTAGGCTGCAGTGGATTCGGCGAGGGCTTCGTCGATGGCCTCGTTGAAGCGGATCATGTCCTGGAAATAGGTCATGTCCGGCGACTCCAGGCTGTTGACCCACAGGCGGATCACACAGGCGCGCAAATGGCGGAATTCGCTGGTCATCTGCACCAGATCGAAACCGACGGTGTGGCGCAGTTCGCCATGGCTGGCGCCGGCCTCGTCCAGGCTCGGGGTCTTTTCCGGGCCTTCGCCCTTGGCTTTGGCAGCCTGTTCGGCGGGGCTTTGCGGTTTGTTCATGTCGCGGGCGGCGGCCCGCAGAATCTCGCTGGCGTGATCGCGCAGCGCAGTGGAATCCAGATAGTCGGCGGCCGGCGTGATGGTCGCGGCGAACTGTTCCCACTCATCGACGATAGGGTCGATATTGGCCACGATGAACTCGGAAAGACGCATGGGCAGTTCCTGAAAATAGGTGGAGCGAATCGAATATTAGTCCCTTTGGCAGGAAATACACGATCGTTTGCACGGTGCTTTTCCAACACCATGAAAAAGGCCCCGGGAGCGTGCGCAAGACACAACCCCGGGGCCTTTTTACCGTGCGTCAGAACAGGAAGTAACGCTGGGCCATCGGCAGGGTCTCGGCCGGTTCACACCACAGCAACACACCGTCGGCCTTGACCTGATAGGTCTGCGGATCGACGTCGATGCTCGGCAGATAATCGTTGTGGATCAGGTCGGTTTTCTGCACGTCGCGGCAGCCTTTGACCACGCCGATTTTCTTCTTCAAACCCAGCGCTTCAGGCAACCCGGCCTCCTGCGCGGCCTGACTGATGAAGGTCAGGCTGGTGGCGTGCAGCGAGCCGCCGTAGCTGGCGAACATCGGGCGGTAGTGCACCGGTTGCGGGGTTGGAATCGACGCGTTGGCGTCGCCCATCAGGCTGGCAGCGATTGCTCCGCCCTTGAGGATCAGCGTTGGTTTCACACCGAAAAACGCCGGACGCCAGAGCACCAGATCGGCCCATTTGCCGACTTCGATCGAACCCACTTCATGGCTGATGCCATGGGTGATCGCCGGGTTGATCGTGTATTTGGCGATGTAGCGCTTGGCGCGGAAGTTGTCGTTGCCTGCGCCGTCCTGGGGCAGCGGGCCGCGCTGCTTTTTCATCTTGTCGGCGGTCTGCCAGGTGCGCGTGATGACTTCGCCGACACGGCCCATAGCCTGGCTGTCGGAGCTGATCATCGAGAACGCGCCGAGGTCGTGAAGGATGTCTTCGGCGGCGATCGTTTCGCGGCGGATACGGCTTTCGGCGAACGCCACGTCCTCGGCGATGCTTGGGTCGAGGTGGTGGCAGACCATCAGCATGTCGAGGTGTTCGTCGATGGTGTTGCGGGTGAACGGTCGGGTCGGGTTGGTCGAGCTCGGCAGCACGTTAGGGAAACCGCAGGCCTTGATGATGTCCGGCGCGTGGCCGCCGCCGGCACCCTCGGTGTGGTAGGTGTGGATGGTGCGGCCCTTGAACGCGTCGAGGGTGGTTTCGACGAAACCCGATTCGTTGAGGGTGTCGGTGTGGATCGCCACTTGCACGTCGTACTGGTCGGCGACGCTCAGGCAGTTGTCGATGCTCGCCGGGGTGGTGCCCCAGTCCTCGTGCAGCTTGAGGCCGATGGCGCCGGCCTTGACCTGTTCGATCAACGGCTCCGGCAGGCTGGCGTTGCCCTTGCCAGTGAGACCGATGTTCATCGGGAACGCGTCGGCGGCCTGGAGCATGCGCGCCAGGTGCCACGGGCCGGAGGTGCAGGTGGTGGCGTTGGTGCCGGTGGCCGGACCGGTGCCGCCGCCGATCATGGTGGTGACGCCGCTCATCAGTGCTTCTTCGATCTGCTGCGGGCAGATGAAATGGATGTGCGTGTCGATGCCGCCGGCGGTGAGGATCATGCCCTCACCGGCGATGACCTCGGTGCTGGCGCCGATGGCGATGGTCACGTTCGGTTGCACGTCCGGGTTGCCGGCCTTGCCGATAGCAGCGATGCGCCCGTCCTTGAGGCCGACGTCGGCTTTGACGATGCCCCAGTGGTCGATGATCAGCGCATTGGTGATCAGCGTGTCGACCACTTCGGCGGCGAGCAACTGGCTCTGGCCCTGGCCGTCGCGAATGACTTTGCCACCGCCGAACTTCACTTCTTCGCCGTAGGTGGTGAAGTCCTTTTCGACTTCGATCCACAACTCGGTGTCCGCCAGGCGCACCTTGTCGCCGACGGTGGGGCCGAACATGTCGGCGTAGGCTTGCCGGGAAATCTTCATTTCAATTCCTTGCACAAATTTATTGTGGCGAGGGAGCTTGCTCCCGCTGGGCTGCGCAGCAGCCCCAAAACGTGCCAATGATTTCTTACAGACACACCGCGTTCCCCGGGTTGGCGAGTGCTACGCACTCGAGCGGGAGCAAGCTCCCTCGCCACAGGGTTGTATGCACATCAGTCGAGCTCACCCATCACCCGCCCGGCAAAGCCGAACACCCGGCGATGCCCGGCGTATTCCACCAGCTCGATTTCGCGGCTCTGCCCCGGTTCGAAGCGCACCGCGGTGCCGGCCGGGATGTTCAGGCGCATGCCACGGCTGGCCGCGCGATCGAAGGTCAGCGCATCGTTGGTTTCGAAAAAGTGATAGTGCGAACCGACCTGGATCGGCCGGTCGCCGCTGTTGGCGACTTTCAGGCTGAGGGTGCGGCGGCCGACATTCAGTTCGATGTCGCCAGGCTGAATCTGGTACTGGCCGGGAATCATGGCCGGGCTCCTTGCAGAATCTTGTAGTAGAGGGCTGTCGGTCGATACGTGCCATGCGGGTCGCAGGCGTAGTCGGGAATTTCGCCGGCGCGGGTGTAACCCAGGGCCTTGTAGAAATCTTCGGCGGGCGAACCGGCCTCGGTGTCGAGGTAGAGCATGCCGCGTTTGTGCTTGGCTGCTTCAAGTTCCAGCGCATTCATCAATTGCTGGCCGAGGCCGCGTCGGCGCGCCTGTTCGCGCACCAGCAGTTTTTGCACCTCGGCACGATTGAGGCCGTTGGCCTTCTGGCACAGACCCAACTGCACGCTGGCCTGCACCTCTTCATCCTTGACCACCACCCAGAGCAACACGTTGCCCTTGTTCACTTGTTGCTGCACTTCATCGAAATAGGCGCGGGCTTGCGCGGCATCGAGGTCGGCCATGAAACCGACGCTGGCGCCATAACCCACGGCGTCGAGCAGCAGATCAATCAGGCCCTGACGATAGTGCGCAAAACTTTCCGCATTGACGCGTCGCAGTTGGGCGGGGTTCATCGCGTGTCACTCCTTGTTGGCGACCGGCGGCTGGGCGCCAGGATTGAGGGTCAGTTGCATGAAGGTCAGATCGAGCCAGCGACCGAACTTGGTGCCGACTTGCGGCATCTGCCCGGTGATGCTGAAACCGGCGCGTTCATGCAGACGAATGGAAGCGGCGTTGCCACTTTCGATGGCGGCGACCATCACGTGCTTGTCGCAGGCTTTGGCCCGCTCGATCAGCACGCTCATCAATTGCGGGCCAAGGCCATTGCCGCGCTGGTCGCTGCGCACGTAGACCGAGTGCTCGACGGTATGGCGGAAGCCGTCGAACGGCCGCCAGTCGCCAAAGGAAGCGTAGCCGAGCACCACGTTGTCGGCGTCGACGATCACCAGAATCGGGTAGGCCTGGGCCTGACGGGCGCTGAACCACGCCAGGCGGTTGCCGAGGTCGACCGCCGATTCGTTCCAGATCGCCGTGGTGTTGAGCACCGCGTCGTTGTAGATGTCGCGGATCGCCGGCAGGTCGGCATGCAGGGCATCGCGAATGGTGTAAGTCATGGCGCGGCCTCAGACGATTGGCTGGTGGACGGTGACCAGTTTGGTGCCGTCGGGGAACGTGGCTTCGACCTGGATCTCCGGGATCATTTCCGGGATGCCTTCCATCACCTGTTCACGGCTCAGCAGGGTAGTGCCGTAGTGCATCAGCTCGGCCACGGTCTGGCCGTCTCGGGCGCCTTCGAGCAGCGCGGCGGAGATGTAGGCCATGGCTTCCGGGTAGTTGAGCTTCACGCCACGGGCCAGTCGGCGCTCGGCGACGAGGCCGGCGGTGAAGATCAGCAGCTTGTCTTTTTCGCGTGGGGTCAGGTCCATTGCGGGTATCCATCAGGGCAGTTTTGTGAGGTTCTTGCGGGCGTGGGGGCCAGTTAGAGCCATCCCTCACCCTAGCCCTCTCCCGGAGGGAGAGGGGACTGATCTCGGTCGTTTGTCGAGGCCGGTCCAGTCAGTCAATATTTTTCGAGAATGCAAATTTCCTTCCAGACAACCTGGTCAGGCTCCTTCTCCCTCCGGGAGAGGGCGGGGGGTGAGGGTGGTTTTTCAAGTGCTCCAGATTCTCGGTGATACCGCTTCGCGGCCGAGCAGGGCCGGGCGCAGCAGGCGCCACAGGTCGATCAGCCAGGCGCGGGCCAGCAGTGCCTCGCTCGCCAGGCAACGGGCGACCAAAAGCCCCGGCAATTGGGTCAGATCACCGCGCACCTCATGGCCCAGCGAACGACACCGCTCCAGCAGCTCTGCATCAATCTCGCCGGTGACCAACAGCGTGGCGAACACCGGTTTGCCATCCAGCCCGATCGGCGAATCGAGCAAACCATCATTGCCGCTGATGCGCTGGCGCTCATGCCAGAGCAATCGCCCGTCACGGCGGATATCCAGATGCGCTTGAAAGTGTCCGAGGTCGAAGCGCTCGCCACTGGCCGGTCGGCCCAGCGCTACCACGTCCCAGTAGAACAGCCGCGCATCGCCCTCAAGCTCGATTGAGGTGCTGAGTTCAGCTTGAGCGGCGCTGTAAACGATGGTTTCCTGCGGCAGCCATTCCAGCGTCGCGCCGGCCGCGATTTTCAGATCGAGTTGCTGATACGCCGGCCCCGCTGCGCGATACCACTTGGCGGCGCCGGGGCTGGTGATCTGCGCCCAGGCGTCTGCTTCGACGCGGGCGCTGATGTTCAGCCGATCTCCGCCGGCGATCCCGCCCGGTGGGTGGACGATGATGTGCTGGCAGACTTCGGGACCTTCGGCATACAGGTGCTTTTGCACGCGCAGCGGGCCGAGATGCCGGCGCTGAACCGGCCGCGTGCAGTCGCCGAAGCGGGCGTAGGCCAGCTCCAGCTCGGCGTGCCAGCTCGGGGTAAACAGGGCAGTGGGAAGCGCTAAGTTCATGGTTTGTAATTATCGTTAGGTAGCTACAGATTAAATTGTTACCAGACCTCGTACACCCTCGGCCTCCATATTTTCACCGCGACCCTGTTGCACGATCTCGCCCCGGGACATCACCAGGTATTGATCGGCCAGCTCCGCAGCGAAATCGTAGAACTGCTCCACCAGCAAAATCGCCATGTCGCCGCGCGCCGCGAGGGTCTTGATCACCGCGCCGATCTCCTTGATCACCGAGGGCTGGATGCCTTCGGTGGGTTCGTCGAGGATCAGCAAACGCGGACGACTGGCCAATGCGCGCCCGATAGCGAGCTGCTGTTGCTGACCGCCGGACAGGTCGCCGCCGCGGCGCTGCTTCATTTGTAGCAGCACCGGGAACAATTCGTAGATGAAACCTGGGACTTCTTTCGCTTCACTGCCGGGAAACCGCGACAAACCCATCAGCAGATTCTCTTCCACCGTGAGCCGGCCGAAGATTTCCCGGCCCTGTGGCACGTAGGCGATCCCCGCCTGTACCCGCTGGTGCGGCTTGAACGTGGTGATCGGTTTGCCCTCCCAGTTCACCGCCCCTTCCCTGGCCGGCAGCAGGCCCATCAGGCACTTGAGCAGGGTGGTCTTGCCCACGCCGTTGCGCCCGAGCAGGCAGGTGACTTCGCCGACGTTTACGTCAAAGCTCAGGCCGCGCAGGATGTGGCTTCCGCCGTAGTACTGGTGCAGCTTGTCGACTTGCAGCATGTCCAGAATCTCCTCAAATCCCTTGTAGGAGTGAGCCTGCTCGCGATAGCGGCGTGTCAGTCAACGCCTGCTTATCTGATACACCGCTATCGCGAGCAGGCTCACTCCTACAGTTTGGAAAGGTGTTTGCAGTTCAGCGGCCGAGGTAGACCTCGATCACCCGCTCGTTTTCCTGCACCTGTTCCAGCGATCCTTCGGCCAGCACGCTGCCCTGATGCAGCACCGTCACGTGGTCGGCAATCGAGCCGACGAAGCCCATGTCGTGCTCCACCACCATCAGCGAATGTTTGCCGGCCAGCGACTTGAACAGCTCGGCGGTGAATTCGGTTTCGGCATCGGTCATGCCCGCCACCGGTTCGTCGAGCAGCAGCAGTTGCGGGTCCTGCATCAGCAGCATGCCGATCTCCAGAAACTGCTTCTGCCCATGGGACAACAGGCCCGCCGGGCGATTGACCGACGTCGTCAGGCGAATGGTTTCCAGCACCTCGCTGATGCGATCACGCTGCTCACCGCTCAGGCGTGCGCGCAAACTGGCCCACACCGACTTGTCGGTTTTCTGCGCCAGCTCCAGGTTCTCGAACACGCTGAGGGCTTCGAACACCGTCGGTTTCTGGAACTTGCGCCCGATCCCGGCCTGGGCGATCTGCACTTCGCTCATCTGCGTCAGGTCGAGGGTTTCGCCGAACCACGCCTTGCCGTGGCTGGGGCGGGTCTTGCCGGTGATCACGTCCATCAGCGTGGTCTTGCCCGCGCCGTTGGGGCCGATGATGCAGCGCAGTTCGCCGACACCGATGTACAGGTTCAGATTGTTCAGCGCGCGGAAGCCGTCGAAGCTGACGCTGATGTCTTCCAGAGTCAGGATCGTGCCGTGGCGGATGTCGAGGCCCGGGCCGGCGCGTTGGCCGAGGCCGATCGAGTCGCGGCTGGTGCCTTCGTCCTTGTTCGGTTCTACGGGGAAAAACGCCGGTTCGAGCATGAATTCAGCACTCGCAGTGACTCTCATTGTTCACCTCGTTTCTTCAGCAGGCCGATCACGCCTTTGGGCAGATACAACGTCACGACGATGAACAACGCGCCGAGAAAGAACAGCCAGTATTCGGGGAAGGCCACGGTGAACCAGCTCTTCATGCCGTTGACCACGCCGGCACCGAGCAACGGCCCGATCAGCGTGCCGCGACCGCCGAGGGCGACCCATACCGCCGCCTCGATCGAGTTGGTCGGCGACATTTCGCTGGGGTTGATGATGCCGACTTGCGGCACGTACAGGGCCCCGGCCAGACCGCACAGCACCGCGCTCAAGACCCAGACGAACAGTTTGAAACCGCGCGGGTCGTAGCCGCAGAACATCAGGCGGTTTTCTGCATCGCGCAGCGCGGTCAGCACCCGGCCGAACTTGCTCTGTGCAAGACGCCAGCCGATGAACAGACTCGCCACCAGCAACAGTACGGTCGCCAGAAATAGCACTGCGCGGGTGCCCGGCTCAGTGATACCGAAACCGAGAATCGTGCGGAAATTGGTGAAGCCGTTGTTGCCGCCAAACCCGGTCTCGTTGCGGAAAAACAGGAGCATCCCGGCGAACGTCAGGGCCTGGGTCATGATCGAGAAATACACACCCTTGATCCGCGAGCGGAAGGCGAAGAAGCCGAACACCAACGCCAGCACACCCGGCGCCAGCACCACCAGGCACATCGACCAGATAAAGCTGCTAGTGCCGCTCCAGTACCACGGCAGGTCGGTCCACGACAGAAAGGTCATGAACGCCGGCAAGCCATCACCGGCGGCCTGGCGCATCAGGTACATGCCCATCGCATAGCCGCCGAGGGCGAAGAACAGTCCGTGGCCCAGCGACAGCAGCCCGGCGTAGCCCCAGACCAGATCCAGCGCCAGAGCGACGATGGCGTAGCAGAGAATTTTGCCGACCAGCGTCAGCGTATACGCCGACACATGCAGCGCACTGTCCGGCGCCAGCAGCGAGAGCAGCGGCAGGGCGATCAGCAGCGCGAGGATCACCGCGCCGATGGCAATGGTGACTTTCGGCCCGGCTTTTTGCGTGGCCGTGACAAGTAGAGGCTGGTTCATCAGTCGATCACCCGTCCTTTCAGTGCGAAGAGGCCTTGCGGACGTTTCTGGATGAACAGAATGATCAGCGCGAGGATCAGGATCTTGCCGAGTACCGCACCGATCTGCGGTTCGAGAATCTTGTTGGCGATGCCCAGCCCGAACGCGGCGAGCACGCTGCCGGCGAGTTGCCCGACGCCACCGAGCACCACCACCAGGAACGAGTCGATGATGTAGCTCTGACCCAGGTCCGGGCCGACGTTGCCGATCTGACTCAGCGCCACGCCACCGAGCCCGGCAATGCCCGAGCCGAGGCCGAAGGCGAGCATGTCGACGCGGCCGGTGGGCACGCCGCAGCAGGCAGCCATGTTGCGGTTCTGCGTGACCGCACGGACGTTGAGACCGAGGCGGGTCTTGTTCAGCAGCAGCCAGGTCAGCACCACCACGAACAAGGCGAAGGCGATGATCACGATGCGGTTGTACGGCAGCACCAGATTCGGCAGCACCTGAATCCCGCCGGACAGCCACGCCGGGTTCGCTACTTCAACGTTCTGCGCGCCGAACAGCAGGCGCACCAACTGGATCAGCATCAGGCTGATGCCCCAGGTGGCGAGCAGGGTTTCCAGCGGTCGGCCGTAGAGATGACGAATCACCGTGCGTTCCAGCGCCATGCCGATCGCCGCCGTGACAAAGAACGCCACCGGCAGCGCGATCAGCGGATAGAACTCGATGGCTTGCGGTGCGTAACGCTGGAACATCAGCTGCACCACGTAGGTCGAGTAGGCACCGAGCATCAGCATCTCGCCGTGGGCCATGTTGATCACCCCGAGCAGGCCGAAAGTGATCGCCAGACCGAGGGCCGCGAGCAGCAGAATCGAACCGAGGGACATGCCGCTGAAGGCTTGACCGAGTACTTCGCCGATCAGCAGTTTGCGCTTGACTTGAGCGAGGCTGGTTTCGGCGGCGGTGCGCACGCCGGCATCGCTTTCGACGCCGGGTTCGAGCAGTCCTTCCAAGCGGGTGCGGGCCAGCGGATCGCCGGTTTCACCGAGCAGGCGCACGGCGGCCAGACGCACCGCTGGGTCGCTGTCCACCAGTTGCAGGTTGGCCAGCGCCAGGCTCAGTGCGGCGTGGACGTTCTCGTCTTTTTCGCCAGCCAGTTGCTGGTCGAGGAATTTCAGCTGCGCGGGTTTCGCGCTTTTCTGCAATTGCTGCGCAGCAGTCAGACGGATTTTGGCGTCGGCGGCGAGCAATTGGTGGCTGGCCAGAGCGGTGTCGATCAGACCTCGCAGGCGGTTGTTCAGGCGCAGGGTTTTGGTTTGGCCGTCGAGGGTCAATTCGCCTTGTTGCAGGGCGTTGATCAGCTCGACACGCGCCGGCTCGGGCTGCGCGGCCCAGGCTTCGAGCAATTTGGCTTGTTGCACGGGGTTGGCGGCGACGAAGTCTTCGGCGTCGCTGGCAAAGGCAGTCATCGGCAACAGCAGTGCCAGGGCCAGGATGAAGCGAAAAAGGGCGGTGGGCATATGCTTGGCCTTGCGCGAACTTTATGTGAGGACTGGCTTTTGTGGCGAGGGAGCTTGCTCCCGCTCGGCTGCGTAGCAGTCGTAACCTGATACACCGCAGTCGACGGTTTTGGGGCTGCTTCGCAACCCAGCGGGAGCAAGCTCCCTCGCCACAGAAAACCATTTCAACAGGGAGTTACCGGGCTTGATTAATCGTCAAGCCTACTAGCTCAGTTGCTCTTCACCGCATAATCCGGTTTCTTGTCGTTGCCATCGATAAACGGACTCCACGGCTGCGCACGGATAGGCCCCTCGGTCTGCCAGACCACATTGAACTGACCGTCGTTCTGGATCTCGCCGATCATTACCGGTTTGTGCAGGTGGTGATTGGTCTTGTCCATGGTCAGGGTGTAACCGGACGGCGCGGCGAAGGTCTGGCCGGCCAGCGCTTCGCGAACTTTGTCGACGTCGGTGGACTTGGCTTTTTCCGCTGCCTGCGCCCACATGTGGATGCCGACGTAAGTGGCTTCCATCGGGTCGTTGGTCACCGCTTTGTCGGCGCCCGGCAGGTTGTGTTTCTTCGCGTAAGCCTTCCAGTCAGCGACGAACTTCTTGTTCACCGGGTTCTCCACGGACTCGAAGTAGTTCCACGCCGCAAGGTTGCCCACCAGCGGTTTGGTGTCGATGCCGCGCAGCTCTTCTTCACCCACCGAGAACGCCACCACCGGTACGTCGGTAGCCTTCAGGCCCTGATTGGCCAGCTCTTTGTAGAACGGCACGTTGGAGTCGCCGTTGACCGTGGAGATGACCGCAGTCTTGCCGCCGGCGGAGAATTTCTTGATGTTGGCGACGATGGTTTGATAGTCGCTGTGACCGAACGGGGTGTAGACCTCTTCGATGTCCTTGTCGGCCACGCCTTTGGAGTGCAGGAACGAGCGCAGGATCTTGTTAGTGGTGCGCGGGTACACGTAGTCGGTGCCGAGCAGGAAGAAGCGCTTGGCGCTGCCGCCTTCTTCGCTCATCAGGTATTCCACCGCCGGGATCGCTTGCTGGTTCGGCGCGGCGCCGGTGTAGAACACGTTCGGCGACATCTCTTCGCCTTCGTATTGCACCGGGTAGAACAGCAGGCCGTTGAGTTCTTCGAACACCGGCAGCACCGATTTGCGCGACACCGAGGTCCAGCAACCGAACACCACCGCGACCTTGTCCTGGGTCAGCAACTGCCGGCCCTTTTCCGCGAACAGCGGCCAGTTCGACGCCGGGTCGACTACCACCGGTTCGAGCATCTTGCCGTTCACCCCGCCCTTGGCGTTGATCTCGTCGATGGTCATCAGCGCCATGTCTTTGAGCGACGTTTCGGAGATCGCCATGGTCCCGGACAACGAATGCAGAATCCCGACCTTGATGGTCTCGGCCGCCTGGACAGTCCAGGTCATGCCCATCGCGGCAATGGATGCCGTGAGTGTGAAAGCCTTGATCAAACTGCGACGCTTCATTGTGCGATCTCCATGAACGTTAAAGTTTTTTATGGTTGGCAGATGCGGACGACTGAAGGGTGTTTTGCAAGGGCTGTGCCCGGTCGGGATCGGGCAGGGAAATGTCGGTTTAGAGCGGTTGTGCGTTGGCGGGGTGCACCACAAAGGCACGCGCACATAGCGTTGGTGCAGACAACCGCGCCAGATTGGGGCGCGATTTCAAGGACAACACTGTCCCCTGTAGGAGTGAGCCTGCTCGCGATAGCGTTCTGTCATCCGCATTGATGTCGGATGTGCTGCCGTCATCGCGAGCAGGCTCACTCCTACAAGTTGATTGTGTTGGATCAGCGGCGGCGCATCAGGCCGATGAAGAACAGACCGCCGATAGCTGCGGTGGCGACGCCGATGGGCAGGTCTTCCGGCGCGATCAAAGTCCGCGCGGCAACATCGACCCACACCAGAAACAGGCTGCCGAGCAGGACGCAGGCTGGCAGCAATCGCCGGTGTTCGGCGCCGACCAGACGCCGGGCGATGTGCGGCACCATCAGCCCGACGAAACCGATTGAGCCACTGATCGACACCAGCACTCCTGTCATCAACGAGGCGATTACAAACACCCGCAGGCGCACCGCGCGGGCATTCAGGCCGAGGGTGACGGCGGTCTGTTCGCCGGCCATCAAGGCGTTCAGCGGACGGGCCATGCCCAACAGCAAAACCAGGCCAAGCAGCACGCTCAGCGCGGGTATCGTCAGCAGCTCCCAGCGCGCCAGGCCGAGGCCACCGAGCATCCAGAACATCACCGCCGAACTGGCGCGATGGTCGCCCATGAACAGCAGCAGGTTGGCGGTCGCCATCATCACGAACGACACCGCCACGCCGCACAGCAGCAGGCGATCGCTGTCGAGCCGACCCTGACGGTTGGCGATGCCCAGCACGAGAAACATGCTCAACAACGCGCCGATGAACGCAGCAATCGGCAAGGTCAGCAGGCCGACGATTTCACCGATGTGCAGCACCACGATCACTGCGCCGAGTGTCGCGCCGGAGGTGACGCCGAGCAGGTGTGGATCGGCCAGTGGATTACGCGTCACTGCTTGCAGCACTGCGCCGATCAACGCCAGCCCGGCACCCACCAATGCACCGAGCAACATGCGCGGCACGCGGATCAGCCAGACGATGTGCTCCTGCCCGGCGCTCCAGTTCACCTCGCCGAAACCAAAGGCCTTGTGCAGGAGAATCCGCCACACCACGTCCACCGGCACCCGCGCCGGACCAAAGCCCAGCGACACCACGCACGACACCAGCAACACGGCACCGAGGGCAATCAGCAGCAGGGTGTAGCGACGGTCGATCATTCGCCGTGGAATCCTTTGGCCAGGGTTTCCACCGCCAGCACGTTATCGATCCCCGGCGTGGCCTGCACGTAAGGGATGACGATGAAGCGCTGGTTCTTGATCGCATCGACCGCTTGCAGCGCCGGGTTCTTCAGCAGAAATTCGATCTTCTGCTCGGCAGTGATTTCGCTGTAGTCGACGATCACGATCACCTGCGGATTGCGCTCGACCACGGTCTCCCAGTTGACCCTCGTCCAGCTCGCGTCGACGTCGTCGAGAATGTTGCGCCCGCCTGCGGCATCAATCAGCGCCTGCGGCATGCCAAGACGCCCGGAGGTCATGGCGCGGTCTTCGCCGCTGTCGTAGAGAAACACTCGCGGCTTGTCGGCGGGCAGGTTTTTGCGGATCTCGGCGACCTGTTGCTGCATGTCGGCGATCAGTGCGTTGGCGCGATCCTGTACGTCGAAAATTTTGCCAAGGTTGCGCAGGTCGTTGTAGGTGTCGTCCAGCGTCGCCGCCGGACGCTTCATCACGAAGGCGCAGGATTCGGTCAGCTCATACACGTTGATGCCCAGCGGTTGCAGGGTCTGCGGCGTGAGGTCGCCACCGACGCGCATGCCGTAATCCCAGCCGGCGAAAAAGAAATCGACGTTGGCGTTGAGCAGGGTTTCCACCGACGGGTATTTCGCGGCCAGCTCCGGCAAGCCGTCGAGCAGCGACTGCATTTCGGGCGTCACCGACTTCCAGCCGCTGACGCCGCTGTAACCGGCCATGCGCGATTTGAGACCGAGGGCGAGCATCATCTGGGTCATGTTGATGTCGTGGCTGACCGCGTGCTTCGGCGCTTCGTTGAAGGTCACTTCGCGGTTGCAGCTGTGGATGGTCAACGGGTATTTCGTGGCTTCGGCGAAGGCCTGGGCACTGCACAACAAAAGAGCGACACAAAGCAGGGAACGCACAGTCATGGTCGGGTTATCCAGGTGATTCGCGGGTAGCCGTGAAGAGGGTGGGAATCGATCAACGCCTCGACGCCGAACACGTCGCGCAGCAGCTCGGTGGTGAGTACCTGTTGCGGCGTGCCGCTGGCGACGATGCGCCCGTGGTTGATCACGTACAGTCGGTCGCAGAAGGCGGCCGCGAGGTTCAAGTCATGGATGCTGGCGAGGGTGCCGATCTGCAAGCGTTTGACCAGTTGCAGCAGCTCGAGCTGATAACGCGGGTCGAGGTGGTTGGTCGGTTCGTCGAGGATCAGCAGTTGCGGTTGCTGGGTCAGGGCGCGGGCGAGGATCACCCGCTGTTTTTCACCGCCGGAGAGGGTGGCGAACGCATGGTCTTCGAAGCCGTCGAGTCCGACGGATTTGAGCGCTTGCGTCGCCAGATTGCGATCTTCCAGCGTGTCGCCATCGAACAGGCCTTTGTGCGGCGTGCGACCCATGGCGACCACTTCTTCGACGGTCAGGCCAAAGGCATCGGGGAATTCCTGCAGGACCACGGCGATGCGTTTCGCGCACCAGCGCGAGGATTGCTTCCATACGTTGTGATGATCGAGTCTGACCTCGCCGCTTTCCGGCTGACTGAAGCGATAGGCGCAGCGCAGCAGGCTGGTCTTGCCGCTGCCGTTCGGGCCGATCAGCCCGACAAACTCACCGGCGGCCACCTGCAACGAGGCGTCACGCAGTTGGAACTGGTGATGGCAGTGGCCGTGGCCCAGAGGTGTCCAGGCGAGGTTGGCGAGGTTTAGCGAGGTCATCAAATGCTCATGATGCTTGCCCCTGTAGGAGCTGCCGAAGGCTGCGATCTTTTGCTGTTGCTTTTAAAGATCAAGATCAAAAGATCGCAGCCTGCGGCAGCTCCTACAGGGGTTGGGTTAGAAAGTGTAATCAGCGGTGACGAAGAACGATCTCGGCTCGCCGAGAATCCATTGCTGGCCCTCATTGTATTGGCTTTGCGCGTACCGGCGGTCAAACAGATTGTTCACCTGCAGACCGAGCGTGGTGTTGCGCAGGGCCTGCCACGACAGCGTCGCATCGACCACGGTGTAACTCGGAAGCTCATTACGATTAGCCATGTCGGCATAGCGCGCGTCGACATAACGCACGCCGGCGCCGGCCTTCAGGTCATCGCTGAGGTTTTTGTTCAGCCACAGGTTGGCGGTGCGCCGTGGTACATCCACCGGGCGATTGCCGTCGTACGACAGGGTTTGCCCGTTGACCACTTCGGAGAAATCATCGTACTTGGCCTTCACGATCGCCGCGTTAGCCTGCAGTTGCCAGGCGTGCGGCAGTTGCAGATCAAGGCTGGCTTCCAGGCCGTTGGACGATTGCTGGCCGACTTGCTGCTTGAGCGTCGGGTTGCCCGGATCGTCGGTCAGCAGTTTCTTTTTGACGATGCGATAGGCCGCCAGGGTGAACTCGCCGCGTTGATCCCAGAACAACTGCTTCATGCCGACCTCGGTCTGGCGTGCAGTCGACAGGTCGTATTGCTGCTGGCTCGGACTGAGGGATATCAGGCCGCCGATGCCGTCGGTGCTGGTCGCGACCTGACCGTAGAACGAAGTCTCGGGCGTCAGGGCAAACACCAGTCCGGCCTTCCAGTTGTTGCCGGTCAGGGTCCTGTCGCTCTGGCTGTCGTCGATCAGATTGTTGCGATCCACATGCACATAGTCGCGGCGCACGCCGGTCACCAGCGACCAGCGCTCGCTCAGTTGCGTGCGGTTTTCAGCGAACACTGACATCTGTTTGGTGGTGCTGTCGAACTGGTCGCGGTACGGGTTGGTGCTTTCGAAATAGCCCGGTTGCGGGTGATACAGATCCAGCGCCTGACCGTTCGGCAGCACATCGTTGAACGGCGAGTTGCTGTTGAGCTGGAAGCGGATGCGGTTGTAATCGACGCCGGTCACGGTCTGGCTGTCGAGGCCGAACAGCGAGTGCTTGAAGGTGAAGGTCTGGCGGTCGCCGACCTGTTCCTGCTTGTGGCCGATGCCGAAGTAGCCGCTGCGGCTGAGCTGTTGCGTGGCGGTGTCGAAATTGTAGTTCTCGGCGTTCTGCCAGCGGCGCTGAGCCTTGAGGTAGTACAGCTCGTTGCTGGCACTGACCGCGTCGTTGATCTGCCAATCCGTGGTCAGGCGCGTCCACTGATCGTTGTAGTGCTGCTGATCGTCGCGCACGTTGTAGTTCTTGTTGCGCAGGCTGTTCTGCAATCGGCCGTTGATCAGTGGCGTGCCGAAGTAATTTTGCGGACGCTGGTCGCCGTAGTCGTGGGCGAGGGTGAAGGCCAGATCGTCAGTGGCCTGCCAGCGCAGCGCGGCGCTGATGAAGTCGCTGGAGGAGTCACCGCGATCGATCCAGCCGTTGCTGCGCAGACGATTGAGATTGAGCCGATAGCTCAGGGTGTCGCTCAGCGAACCGCCGCTGTCGAACGCCTGCTGCTGGCTGTCGTAGGAACCGTAGCCGACGCGCAGGTGGTTTTCGATTTCGCCCTCGAAAGGCTTCTTCGGAATCACGTTGACCACCGCACCGGTCGCACCTTCGCCGTACAGCACCGAGGCGGGGCCGCGCAGCACGTCGACGCGCTGCACCGCCCAGGTGTCGACCGGAAAGGTCACCGTGCCCATGCCGGTGTACATCCGATTGCCGTCATACAACTGCATCACCGAACTCTGCCCGGTAAAACCGCGTGCCTGCAACGAGGTGCCGCCATCGCCCGGGGTGCCGGTGCGACTGATGCCGGTGCTGCGCGATACGGCGTCCTGCACGCTGCGATCGCCACGGGCACGCACCTGCTCGCCGCTGAGACTTTCAACGCTGGCCGGGGTTTCCATGGCCGTCAGGTTCAGGCGCGAGCCGGCGGTGCTCGGCGTGGTCAGGCTGACGTTTTCGTCATCCATGGCCGGGGCGCTGATGGTGCCGGTGGGCAGCGTCAACGGTTGGCCATCGGCGTTGGCGTTGTTCAGGGCAAGCAGGCAGAGGCTGGACAAGAGGTACTTGTTCATCGGGGCGGTGAATCACTTCTTCAAAAGAAAGCCCGCAACGTGTGGTTGCGGGCAGAACGGCCTATTTGCGTTATACAGTAACACTAAAAAATGCCGGAGTTTAAGTCCCGGCAGTTTAAAGATCTGTCTGAAACGCGCATCTCGCCTGCTTCACGATGAAGTTGAGGCAGATTCAGCTTGGCGGCCCAGACGCGACAACAGCAGGCGATCCAGCAACCACACCAGCACCAGTGAAGCGCCCACCAGTGGAAAAATCACCGCCAGCACCAGCATGATCGCCACGCCGGTTTTCCATTTCGGCAGGTCATGGCGCAGCGGCGGCACGCCGAACTTGCCCTGCGGGCGACGCTTCCACCAGATCACCACACCGCTGATGGCACTGAGCAGAATCATCAGGCAGATCAGCAGCACGATGATCTGGTTGAAGGTGCCGAACATCTTGCCTTCATGCAGCATCACGCCGATTTCCGTGGCCCGCGCCACCGCGCCGTACTGCTCGAAACGCACATCGGCGAGGACCTTGCCGGTGTACTGATCGACATGCAGGGTGGCGTCGTTGCGCGGGTCGTCGGCGAACACGGCGATGGTGAACACACCGGTCGCGGTGGTCGGCAAGGTGATGCTGTAGCCGGGCTCGACCTTGCGCTCGACGGCGATGTTCTGCACATCCTGCAGGCTGATCGCGGGAGCAGCGGGACCGTGTTGCATACCGCCGTGGGCCATGTGTTCGGCGTGGTCGCCGGACATCGGCATTGGCGTGTTTTCCATCGCCCATGGCACGGTCTGGCGCGCGGCGTTGTTGAGGCTGCCGGCCTCGACGTCAGAGGTCGGTACGTTGTTCCACATCGCGGCCGGGAACACGTTCCACACCTGGGCGTACTGCTTGCCCCAGAAACCGGTCCAGGTCATGCCGCTAAGCAGCATCACCAGCAACAGCGCGGCGCCCCAGAACCCGGTGACCGCGTGCAGATCTCGCCATAACACGCGGCCGCGACTGCTCAGCCGTGGCCACAAAATCCCGGCGGCTTGCCCGCGCGGCCACCACAGGAACACCCCCGACACCACCAGCACCACACCCCATCCCGCGGCGAGTTCGATCAGGCGGTCACCAACGGTGCCGATCATCAACTCGCCGTGAATGGCGCGGGCGATGGCTTGCAGATTTTTCTTCGCATCCTGCTCGCCGAGGATGTCGCCGTGGTACGGATCGATGAACACGTTGAGTTCGCGATCTGCATTCTTGACGACAAACTGTGCGCTGCGTTCGGCGTTGGCCGGCGGCAGGTACTGGGTGATCTGGCCCTGTGGATAAGCGCTTTTCACCCGTTGCAGCAGGTCATCGGCCGGCACCGTGTGATGCCCGGCCGGAACCTTGAGCAGGCTGCTGTACATCAGCGAATCGAGTTGCGGTTTGAACAGGTAGACGATGCCGGTCAGGGCCAGCATCACCATGAACGGCGCGACGAATAATCCGGCATAGAAATGCCAGCGCCAGGCCAGGTTGTAGAAATTCGCTTTGGGCTTTTGCATCACGTTTGCTCCGCTTGGCTTGGATCTTTTAGTGTTTTGCCTGACATGCACACCTGTGGCGAGGGAGCTTGCTCCCGCTGGACTGCGAAGCAGGCCCATACTCTTTCAGCTAAAGAGAAGGGCCGCTGCGCGCCCCGGCGGGACGGTGCGACGACTCGACAAGCTCCCTCGCCACAAGGGCAGTGTTCACACCGGGAAAATCGCGGTGTTCTAGAAACTCATATCGACCTTGGTCCAGAGCGTGCGCCCCGGCTCATTGATCGCTTGCGGGTCGTTGGCCGGGTAGCCGAAACCGGCGTTACCGGCCAGGTTCAAGTGCTCGGCGTAAGGCTTGCCGAACAGGTTGTCGACGCCGGTGCTGACCTTCCAGTTTTTGTTGATCCGGTAGGCGCCGTTGAGCGAGAACACGCCAAAGCCGCCGCTCTTGTCGTAGTCCTTGCCGACCACGTTGCCTTTGTTCTGGTCGATGCGGTTTTGCGCCGCGACCACGCGCCACAACGCCCCGGCGCTCCAGTTGTCTTCGCTGTAGGTCAGGCCGAAGCGGGCATCCAGCGGCGGCATTTGCGGCAGGGCCTTGCCGTCGCTGCTGTTCTTGCCCCAGGCATAGGCCAGGGTCGCATCGGCTTTCCAGTTATCGGTGAGTTTGTAGGCGGCGCCGAGTTCGCCACCCATGATCCGTGCGTCGATGTTTTCCGCGCGCGAAGTGCTCATGCCCATCATCGTCGGCGTGTAGTCGAACAGGATGTAGTCGCGCACCACGCCGATGTAGCCCGAGGCCCAGGCTTCGAGTTCGGTGGTCTTGTAGTTCACGCCGAAGTCGAACTGGGTGGTCTTCTCCGGTTTGATCGAGTCGAACGCATTCAGTGAACCGGCCGGGCCGGACTTCGGTGAAAACAGCTCCCAGTAATCCGGGAAGCGCTGCGCGTGACCGAGGCCGGCGTACAGCGTGGCCGGCGCATCGGCCAGGTCATGTTCGTAACGCACGAAGCCGCTCGGCAGGGTGTCGGCGCGGGTGTCGTCGGCGGTCGGGTTCGGCCGGCTCGTCATTCCCGAGCCAATGCTCTGCCGGTAATCCCTGGCCGAGGCACGGTCGAGCCGGGCGCCGGTGATCAGCCGATCACGGTCGGCGGCGTACCAGGTCATTTCGCTGAACACGCCGTAGTTATGGAAATCGGCATCCTTGGTGTACGGCTGATCCTTGTAGGTGTCGATGCCCATGCCGCTGCGCTGGCGATGTTCGTTGGTCTGCGCATCGAGACCGGTGATCAATTGGATGTCAGCCCAGCGCCAGGTGGCCTTGATCCGTGCGCCGAGGGTGCGGCGGTCGACGTTGGAGGCCATGGGGCCCGCCATCATCCCGGTGCCGGACGGTGTGCGCAGGGTGTAGTTGTCCATCACGTGGTCGGCGTAGTTGTAGTAGACCTGCGCTTCGAGTTTCTCCAGCACGTCGGTGATGTTGGATTTTTCGAAGCGTAGCCCGAGGCTTTCGCGCAGGAACTGCGAACCGTCCATGCCGCGTCCGGCGTAGCGCGCTTCGCCATCGCCCTTGCCGGCGGTGAGTTCGATCAGGGTATCGGCGTCCGGGGTCCAGCCGAGCGCGATGTCACCGTTCCACTTGTCGTAGCGCGAGGCAACGATGTCGTTGTTGCCGTCGCGATAGTCGTCGGAGTGCGCGGTATTGCCGATCACCCGCACGTAGCCCAATGGCCCGCCGGCAGCAGCATCGATGACCTTGTCGAAGCGGCCGTTGGAGCCGGCCAGCACGCTGGCATTCACCCGGGTGCCGAGTTCGCCGAAGCTTTCCGGTTCACGGTCGAAGAGAATCGTGCCGGCCGATGCGCCCGGCCCCCAAAGTACGGTTTGCGGGCCTTTGATCACCGTGAGTTTGTCGTAGGTTTCCGGCGAGATGTACGAGGTCGGCGCGTCCATCCGCCCCGGGCAGGCGCCGAGCAGCATGCTGCCGTTGGTGAGAATGTTCAGTCGCGAACCGAACATCCCGCGCAGCACCGGATCACCGTTGGTGCCGCCATTGCGCACCAGAGCGAAGCCGGGAATGGTCTTCAGGTAATCGCCGCCGTCACTGGCTGGCACCGGTTGGCGCGGGTCCTTGGGGTTGGTGACGATGGTCAGTGGCGAGCTGGGAGCGATGGCGGTGATCACCGTCGGGCTGAGTTCATCAACGTGACCGGCGTGGTCATCGGCCAGCACCAACGGCGATAACAGGACGCCGCAAAGGACGGCAGTAGCGTGCGAGAAACCAATGCGCGATGCGCTCAGCGCGAAAGACGCCTGGGCAGAACCCGAGCGTGGAACAGCAGAAAACCTGGACATGACAATTTCCATCAAACAGTCGTAAACGACACGGCCGGCAGCCTGAAGCTGTCTTCTCAACCGTGTGCAATCAAAGGTGCGGTGTTTACGCGTTGACGGGCGGGGCGCGGGTGCGGGCGCCGGGGAAGAAGGTCTGCCGGGCATGGCCCAGACGCGGGGAGGGCGGGGTGAAGGTGTTGACGTGGGCGATGCTGAACGTGGCAAACGTGCCGCCACCGGTCAGCGCCGGGCAGTTGAACAGCAGGCTGCAATAACCGCATTTTTCCCACAGGGCGTGGTGCGAGGATTGCGGCGGGCAGTGTTCGGCAGCCGGTTGTGCACCGTGCGCGGCATGATCCATGCCCGCCATGTCCATCGCCCTGTCCATGCTCATCGGCATGGACGTCGAGGCGTGCTGATCCATCGGCATCGACTGAGAAATCAGCGGGCCGATGAAGATCATCAACATGGCGAACAGGGCGATCCAGCTACCGCGGGTCAGAGTCTGGCTCTGGCGATGCAGGCGGGACGCCCCGGCGCGTTGCGGGCGCACGGGCGTGGTCAGCCGGATCGGTTACTGGGCGTGATCGTGTGCCTGGGTGTCTTGCGGTGGTTTCTTCTGCACGGCGACTTCGACGGTGACGTCACCGCTCTTCTCGAAGTGCAGGGTCAGCGGGAAGCGTTTGCCGTCGCTGAGCAGGCTGCGGTCTTTCGGGTTGAGCAGCATCACGTGATAGGCCATCGGCGCGAACGTGACCTTGCCGCCGGCCGGAATCACCACGTTGGGTACCTGCTGCATTTTCATCAGATCGCCCTGCATCACATGCTCATGCAGTTGCGCTTGGTCGGTGATCGGCGAATCAACGCTGAGCAGGCGGTCGTCGGTCTTGCCGGGATTGCTGATCACGAAATAAGCAGCGACGGTCGGCGCGTTGGGCGGCAGCTCCTGCGACCACGGGTGAGCGATTTCCAGCTCGCCGGCCTTGTATTCGTGGGCATGAGCGAAGCACGCCGGCAGCAACAGCGCAGCGATGACGAAGAGTTTGTTCAACATGGCAGTTCTCCAGAACGATGTGAAACGCAGTTCAATTGCGAGACAGATCAGACCAGAGGCGAGGCGCGGGGATTGAGGCTCGGCCATTGTTGGCGAGGTGTCGGTGTTTGCAACGAGGGCGGCGCCACGCTGCGATTGCTTTCGTAGCGGGCGAAATAGAGCTGCGGTGTATGGCCCGGCAACGCCAACAACGGCGCTGAACCCGAGCAGCACCAGCAATGCTGCATGTTGGAATGGTTGTCGTTGGCCGGGGCTTTCTGCTCCGGGGTACCGATGTTGATCGCCACCATCTTCGTCCCGCTGCCGGTGCAGAAGCTGCTCCACAGCAACTGTTCGGCCGGTGAACTGGCCGCCTGCGCCATCGCCCCGGTCATCGGCATGGCGAGCATGTTGAACAGCACTGCAAAGCAGGCGATCCAGGCAATGGCTAGCCGGTGTCGGTTCATGGGACAGATCCGTTGGGTGGGCGATCAGGCGCGGCTATTTAGCCTGATCAGGGCCGATAAGTAAAAAGGCGTCGTGCGGTTTGGTGTCGCAGATCAATCAAACCGCGACGGCGTGCAATCTCAAACCCAAAGCCTTCATGACCTTCATGATAGTTGCGAATTCGGGGTTACCCGTGCTGCTCAGCGCTTTATACAGACTTTCACGACCCAGGCCGGCATCGCGTGCCACCTGTGTCATGCCCTGAGCTCGGGCTATGTCATTCAATGCTGCGCGGATGAGCACGCCATCGCCTTCATCATCATCAAAGCAAGCGTCCAGATACGCCGCCATATCTTCGGGAGTTTTGAGGTATTCGGCGGCGTCGAAACGGGTGAATTTTTCGGTCATCGCAATGTTCACCTTTGGGCTCAAAAGCGGTGAGCATAAAACCGGGCATTTAGTGCAGACAGTCAGTGGTTCTTTAAGTGGTTGTACGTAGCATCCGGTTTAGGTGTAGGGCGCTGGAGAGAGGATTACAGTACCGGCGCCTTCGCGGGCAAGCCCGCTCCCACAGGATCCGTGGCATACACAAACTATGCAGTCGGCGCCGACCACTGTGGGAGCGGGCTTGCCCGCGAAGGCGTACTCGAGGTCTGCACTTGGTTAAAACCGGGTGAAGGAGGCAAGGGCAGCGAGGACTTCAGCCGTCGTCACAAACTCCCGATCAACCCCCGCCAACTCCGGCCGCTTCAACACCATCACCGGCACCCCAAGCTCCCGCGCCACTTCCAGCTTCGGCTCGGTCGCGGTGCTGCCGCTGTTCTTGCTGATCAGCACATCGATCTGCCGGCGTTCGAACAGTGCGCGTTCATCTTCAAGCAGAAATGGCCCTCGAGCGCCGATCACTTCGCAGCGTTCGTTGCCGGGGTAGACGTCGAGGGCGCGCAGGGTCCAGAACTGGTTGGCAGGGATCTCGTCGAGGTGTTGCAGCGGTTCGCGGCCGAGGGTGAACAGCGGGCGGCGAAACGGTTCGAGTGCTGCAGTCAGTTCGGCCCAGTCGCGGACTTCTCGCCAGTCGTCGCCCGGCTGCGGCTGCCATGCCGGGCGGCGCAAGGCCCAGCAGGGGATGCCGGCGAGTTGCGCGGCGCGGGCGGCGTTGTGGCTGATTTGCGCAGCGTAAGGGTGGGTCGCATCGAACAGCAGGTCGATGCCTTCAGCGCGAATGAACTGCGCCAGACCTTCGGCGCCGCCGTAGCCGCCGACGCGCACCTGGCAGCTCAGATCGGTCGGCACCCGGCCCACGCCGGCCAGGCTGTAAATGTGTTCTGGCCCCAGTGTGCGGGCGATGGTCAGCGCCTCAGTGACGCCGCCAAGCAACAGAATGCGCTTCATGCAAAACCTCCGGCATGGCCGACAATGCCGCCCTGGCGATCAATCGCAAACACCTCGACCTGCACCTGCGCCGGCACCACGCTGCGGGCGAAATTCAGCGCATGGCGGCAGACTTCATCGCCGAGGGCGACGCCCGCCGCGCTGGCCATCGCCAAGGCCTGCTGACTGGTATTCGCTTCACGAATGCTTTGCTGCAACGCCTGATCGGCGCCAATCGCCGCCGCCCATTCGGCCAGTTGCGGCAGGTCGATGCTCGAGTGCCGCGAATGCAGATCCATGTGCCCGGCCGCCAGTTTGCTGATCTTGCCGAAACCACCGCAAAGGCTGAGTTTATCCACCGGCACTTTGCGCAGATGCTTGAGTACCGCGCCGACAAAATCGCCCATTTCGATCAAGGCGATTTCCGGCAGGTCGTGGACCCGGCGCATGGTGTCTTCGCTGGCATTGCCGGTGCACGCGGCAATGTGCAGATAGCCATTGGTTTTGGCGACGTCGATGCCCTGATGGATCGAGGCGATGTACGCCGCGCAGGAAAACGGCCGGACGATACCGCTGGTGCCGAGGATTGACAGCCCGCCGAGAATACCCAGACGCGGATTCATGGTTTTAAGCGCCAGCGCCTCGCCGCCCTCGACGTTGACCGTCACCTCGAAACCGCCGGCATAACCGCTCTCGGCGGCGAGCAGGTTGAGGTGGTCGCTGATCATCTTGCGCGGTACCGGATTGATCGCCGGCTCACCGACGCCGAGCACCAGTCCCGGCCGGGTCACGGTGCCAACCCCCAGGCCCGCCTTGAAACTGATCCCCGGTTCGGCCTGCAAGCGCACGCGGGAATAGAGCAGCGCACCGTGGGTCACGTCCGGGTCGTCGCCGGCGTCCTTGATCGTCCCGGCCTCGGCGCCGCCGTCGGTCAAGCGGCAAAACTCCAGACGCATCTGCACCTGTTTACCCTTGGGCAGGACGATCTGCACGGCGTCCGCCGACGTGCCGCCCAGCAGCAGGCGCGCGGCGGCGAGGCTGGTGGCAGTGGCGCAGCTGCCAGTGGTCAGACCGCTGCGCAGTGGGGCGGGTTGTTCGGCGGTTTCGTCACGCATCGAGGGGTTTGACCAGATCCAGCAAGGTGATCGGCAGCGCCTGTCGCCAGGTGTCGAACTCGCCCAGTGGTTGCGCCTGAGCGACATGGATGCGTGTCAGTTCGCCGCCGTGGCGTTCGCGCCAGTGCATTAGCGTGACTTCGCTTTGCAGGGTCACGGCGTTGGCGACCAGGCGGCCACCGGGCTTGAGTTGTTCCCAGCAGGTTTCGAACACGCCTTCACGGGTCACGCCGCCGCCGATGAAGATCGCGTCCGGGCGCTCGAGGTCGGCGAGGGCTTGCGGCGCGCGACCGCGCACCAGTTGCAGGCCGGGTACGCCCAATGCGTCGCGGTTGTGTTCGATCAACGCCTGTCGGCCCTCATCCGCCTCGATGGCGATGGCCCGACAGCTGGGGTGCGCGCGCATCCATTCGATGCCGATCGAGCCGCAACCGCCGCCGACATCCCACAGCAGTTCGCCGGGGATCGGTGCGAGGCGGGCGAGGGTGATGGCGCGGACATCGCGTTTGGTCAGTTGACCGTCGTGCTGGAATGCCGAGTCGGGCAGCCCGGCAAGACGCGACAGGCGTGGTGCCTGCGCATCGCCCAGGCATTCGATGCCGATCACATTCAGATCGGCAATCGTTGGATCGCTCCAGTCATCGGCTGTACCGTCGATGCGCCGCTCGGCATCGCCCCCCAAGTGCTCCAGAACGCTCAGGCGACTGCCGCCAAAACCGCGCTCACGCAGCAGCGCCGCGACTGCCGCCGGACTTTGCCGGTCATTGCTCAACAGCAACAGGCGCACCCCGCTGAACAGCTGCGCATTGAGTGCCGCCAAAGGTCGCGCGACCAGCGACAATGTCACTACATCCTGCAACGGCCAGCCGAGGCGGGCGGCTGCCAGCGAACAGGAGGATGGCGCGGGCAGGATCAGCATCTCGGCACTCGGCACCTGCCGCGCGAGGCTGGCACCGACGCCGTAGAACATCGGATCACCACTGGCCAGCACGCACACGGCTTCGCCGCGTTGCTGCAAAACCGGCGCGAGGGAAAACGGGCTTGGCCACAAAGTGCGTTCGCCGCGAATGCACACCGGCAGCAAGTCCAGTTGCCGCTGACCGCCGATGATCCGCGAGGCGCCCATCAGGGCGCGCCGGGCATTTTTGCCCAGGCCCTTGAAGCCTTCTTCACCGATTCCCACTACCGTCAGCCAGGGTGTCATGCCGTTCCTCACATCGCTCGTGCCCGCTCAAGCGGCGCATGATAGCGCGGCTTCTGTTGTCTGGCGCTGACGCCTTGTCGCAGACGCTGGCAACGGTTGAAATGTTATGTGTTTCAAAACGGGTTGGCGAATTGAGCTCCTTTGTTATTTTGTTTTTATCAAGTTTGAAAAGTTATAGCTGAAAAAACTTGTAAGCCGTGCGTAAGTGTTCGGTAACTAATTGACGGACGCCTTGTTGGCGTCCACCTGCAATAAGGTTGGAAAACATGGATGACATAAAACATAACGCGACTTTAGTCGGCGACATATTGCTGGCCGGAACTCAGGGACAGTCTCGCGAGGATTACCAATTCGCCTTGAACTGTATTTATCTGGCACAACGCCAGGCAGATATCACTTACAAAAGTGAGACGCAACCGGGACGCTGGATCGATTACTTCGCCGATCTCCTGTGGTCACATGGCTGGAATCGCGATCATCGGCCGATAGAGCATGTGCAGCCGCAGTTCAATGGCAATGTGCGCAGGCTCTGGGAGGAAGTTGCATCGCCATTGCTCAGTCGTGATCAAGTGGACGGGGTTGACCGTGGACTGGTTGCGCTGGAAAGGGACATGGAACTTTTGAAAAAAGTCAAAGGCCTCAGTGGCAAGCTATTTGATTTGAAGATCATGCCGGTCAGCTATAACCCCAACGGCGATATGGAGTTGCTCGTCACCAATATCCGCTTTATTAAATCGAGTATGAATACTGAGTATTTTTTCTGGGATGTTTCGCAAGTCATGACTCAACTGGATGTAATGGTGCGCAAGGTGGTGATCAGCCGCCGTGTCATGGATGCCCGCCGCCTCAGTGTGCAGAAAGCCCTGGAGGGGGTTGCATTCGATTTTGAAGACTACGAACTTTGAACTCCGTGCGATGAAGCACTTTTACGTTGAAAAAGTGCCATCAGTGTAGTTTCCGACCGGCAGGCATTTTCATGCGCTCGGGCAAAGCAGGCATAATGGCGACCTTTCGCCCACCACAGCGCTGCCAGCCAGCCGGTCATCCCTTGAACGAACGTCCTCTGTCCACCGCTTTGCGCCCCTCGGCTTGTCCGGGGTTGCTGCGTATTGTCCAGGCGCTGGACGGCGGCATTTGCCGGATCAAGCTCAATGGTGGCTCGATCACTGCTGATCAGGCTGACGCGGTGGCTGATGCTGCCGAGCGTTTTGCAAGTGGCGCGATCGAGGCGACCAACCGCGCCAATCTGCAGATTCGCGGCATCGGCGAGCAGTCAGCGGCATTGATCGACAGTTTGCTGGCCGCCGGTCTGGGGCCGCAAACTGCAGCGGGTGACGATGTACGCAATCTGATGCTCAGCCCGAGTGCCGGGATCGATCGGCAACTGTTGTTCGATACCCGGCCACTGGCCGAACAGATTCTGGCGACCCTGCAGACGCATCCGCGCTTTCACGAGTTGAGCGCCAAGTTCGCCGTGCAACTCGACGGCGGGGAGGCGTTGGCGATGCTCGAGCATCCGCATGATCTGTGGCTGTCGGCGTTCGAACGTGACGGTGAAGTCTTGTTGGCGTTCGGTCTGGCCGGCTGCCCGACCGATCGTGCGGCCGGTGCCGTGACCGTGGAACACGGCCATGGGCTGGTGGTCGCGGTGCTGGAGTTGTTCCTTGAGCTGGCTCGCCCGGAACAGACACGCATGCGCCATTTGCTCGATGAGCTGCCGCTGCTGGCTTTTCTCGAACAGTTGCGCGAACGCGTAGCGATCAAAGCTGCCGTTGCTCGACAGCGCCCGCCGCTGGCGGATGCGCTGCATATCGGTGTTTACCGGCAAAATGCTGACGATAGGGTGTATGTCGGCGCGGTACCGGCACTCGGCCGTCTCGATCCGGCCATGGTGCGTGGCGCGGCCCGACTGGCCCGCGAGTACGGTGACGGCACCCTGCGTTTCACCCCTTGGCAAAGTCTGCTGTTGCCGAACGTGAAGCCCACCGACGCGGCGCAAGTCCTGGAAAATCTGACGCAATTGCACTGGCTGACCGACGCCAGCGAGCCGCTGTCCCGGCTGATCGCCTGCACCGGCTCCAGTGGCTGCGGCAAAGGCCTGGCCGATACCAAACACGACGCCCGGTTGCTGGCGACGCTGCTGCCACAGGCGCAGCACGTGCACCTGTCCGGTTGCCCGCGCTCTTGCGCTGCAGCCCATCGCACCCCGGCGACATTGCTGGCCGTCAGCCCTGGTCATTACGACCTCTATTTTCGCGATGCAGCGCTGCCGGGTTTCGGCGCGCTGCACGCACGCAACCTTACTATTGAAGCGGCCGCGACCCTGCTCGACGCCCGCTCACGGAGCCCCCTTGATGCTTGATTACATCCGCGACGGTCAGGAGATCTATCGCAACTCCTTCGCGATCATTCGCAGCGAGGCCAATCTGGCGCGCATCCCGGCCGATCTGGAAAAACTCGCGGTGCGGGTGATCCACGCCTGCGGCATGGTCGAGGCGGTCGATGGTCTGCAATTCTCCGAAGGTGCCGGCAAGGCCGGGCGCGATGCACTGGCAGCCGGCGCGCCGATCCTGTGTGATGCGCGGATGGTTTCCGAAGGCGTGACCCGTGCCCGTCTGCCGGCGAACAATCAAGTGATCTGCACCCTGCGCGATGACAGCGTGCCGGAGCTGGCCCGTGAGTTGGGCAACACCCGTTCGGCGGCGGCGCTGGAGTTGTGGCGTCCACACCTGGAAGGGAGCGTGGTGGTGATCGGCAACGCGCCGACCGCACTGTTTTACCTGCTGGAAATGCTCGACGCCGGCGCACCGAAACCGGCGCTTATCCTCGGCTTCCCGGTGGGCTTCGTCGGCGCCGCCGAATCGAAAGCGGCGCTGGCGGCTGACAGTCGCGGCGTACCGTTCGTGATCATGCAAGGCCGGCTCGGCGGCAGCGCCATGGCTGCCGCCGCAGTCAATGCCCTCGCCACGGAGATCGAATGATGCAGGCCAAAGGACGTCTGATCGGCCTCGGTGTGGGCCCCGGTGATCCGGAACTGATCACCGTCAAAGCCCTGCGTCTGTTGCGCGAGTCGCCAGTGGTGGCGTACTTCGTTGCCAAGGGCAAGAAAGGCAACGCGTTCGGCATCATCGAAGCGCATCTGCAGGATGCGCAGAATCTGCTGCCGCTGGTGTACCCGGTGACCACCGAAGTGCTGCCGGCGCCGCTGTCCTACGAGCAAGTGATCAGCGATTTCTACGATGAAGCCGCCGAGACCGTGGCTGCGCATCTGGACGCCGGCCGTGATGTGGCGGTGATCTGCGAAGGCGACCCGTTCTTTTACGGCTCCTATATGTATCTGCACGATCGGTTGTCCACGCGCTATGAAGCCGAAGTGGTGCCGGGCGTGTGCTCGATGCTTGGCGGCGCCTCGGTGCTCGGCGCGCCGCTGGTGTATCGCAACCAGAGCCTGTCGGTGCTTTCCGGCGTGCTGCCGCACGAGGATCTGAAGCGACGCCTGGCCGACGCCGATGCGGCGGTGATCATGAAGCTGGGGCGCAACTTTCCCAAAGTTCGTGCGGTGCTCGAAGAGCTCGGTCTGGCCGAGCGTGCGCTGTACGTCGAACGCGCGACCATGGCCAACCAGAAGATCGTGCCGCTGGATCAGGTCGAGCCGATGTCCTCGCCGTACTTCTCGCTGATCATCGTCCCGGGCGAACGGTGGCAAGGTTGATGACGCCATCCACACCAGCCATTGTCATCCTCGGACAGGGCGCGCTCGCCACCGCGCGGCGGATCCAGCAGTTGTATCCGACGGCGCAGATCCATGGCCTCGCCGGGCGTGTCGAAGGCGCCGACTGCACCTATCAGGAGTTCGGCGCGACCCTGCGTGAGCTGTACCAGCGAGACACGCCGATTATCGCCCTGTGCGCGGCCGGCATCGTTATTCGCACCCTGGCGCCGTTGCTGCTGGAAAAGGGCGCTGAACCGGCGGTACTCGCTGTTGCTGAAGACGGCAGCGCCGTGGTGCCGCTGCTCGGTGGCCTCGGCGGGGTGAATGTCATGGCCCGGGAAATCGCCGCGGCACTGCAGGTCGCCGCGGCGATCACCACCAGTGGCGAATTGCGCTTTGGCACTTGCCTGCTCAACCCACCCGGCGGTTATGCGCTGGCTGATCTGGAGCTGGGCAAGCGTTTCGTTTCTGATCTGCTGGCCGGACACAGTGTACGTATCGAAGGCGCGGCGCCGTGGCTGGAGCAGGCGCAGTTGCCACAAGACCCGCAGGCGCAGCGCTCGATTCATGTCGGCAGTGCCGAGCGTGTTGCAAGCGCCAACGAGTTGCTGATCTATCCGCGCAGCGTTGCTGTGGCGGTGAGTACGCAGGTGGACGATCTGCCAAATACCGTGCGCGCCGCGTTGCAGCAGGCCGGGGTTGCGCAGCAGTCGCTGGCCTGTCTGCTGGCGGCTGACACTGAAATGGCGTCGGCGAAACTGCGTGAAGCCGCCCTCGAACTGGGCGTGCCGCTGCGCTTTGTCGCGGCGCAAAAGGACCTCAATGAGTTGGCTCGTCAGGCACTGCCGCAGGCCACGATCAGCAGTGCCAACGGCTTGGTGATCGCGCGCGCCGAACAGCCGCTGGATGTCGCGCAAACCGGTCGTCAGCGTGGACGCCTGGCGGTGATCGGCCTCGGCCCTGGCGCTGCCGAATTGATGGTGCCTGCGGTCAAGGCGGAACTGGCGCGGGCCACCGATGTGCTCGGTTATGAAACCTATGTGCGCATGGCCGGCCCGTTTCGCGATGATCAGGTGCAGCACTGCACTGACAATCGCGAAGAAATGCAGCGCGCCCGCCACGCCTTCCGGCTGGCGGCCGAGGGCCGTTCGGTGATCGTGGTCTCGTCCGGCGACCCCGGCGTGTTCGCCATGGCCGCAGCGGTGCTCGAAGCATTGCATGAGTCGACCGATCCAGCCTGGCACAGCGTCGAGCTGGAAATCCTGCCGGGGGTGTCCGCTTCGCTCGCCACGGCTGCGCAAGCGGGTGCACCGCTGGGGCATGATTTCTGCGTGATGTCGCTGTCGGACAACCTCAAACCGTGGTCGATCATCGAGAAACGTCTGGAGCTGGCAGCCGAGGCCGATCTGGCGCTGGCCTTCTACAACCCGATCTCCCGCGCGCGTCCCTGGCAATTGGGGCGCGCGCTGGAAATCGTCGCGCAACATCGCACTGCGGCGACGCCCGTGGTGTTGGGGCGCGATATCGGTCGTCCGGGGCAGACCCTGCGCGTGACGACACTGGGACAACTGACCCCGGATCAGGTGGACATGCGCACCATGGTGCTGGTTGGTTCTTCAACGACGTGCACCTTTCCCAAGGCTGAAGGTGGCGAGTGGGTCTACACGCCGCGCTGGTACGGCGAAAAACCGCAGGCATGAAGGAGTGGCGAGAGAGAAACCTCTCTCGCCATGCGCATTTTTCCGCGCGATTGTTTCCGGATCTGACCGCGTCATATTGTTCAACGGGACTTGTAGGATCGGCTCCGCTTTTGCGTGGGAGTATTCTCGTTGCTTACATTCTGTTCGACTTATCTTGAATGCTGATAAATAGACCTGAATTTCCAGTTCTTATAATGCCGCATTCTGCTCAGGTATGTTTGATTTGTACATTGATTATCGAAATAACTGGTTGCTGTTACATGCGCTATCAGTTGCTTTTTAGTGGTCGATTTTGACATGTGTTGAAAGTTTTGAAGTTTGAGCTCCGATTTGTCAGAAGTTAGTTTGCTCTCCATGCAGGTGCCAGCGGGCACTCGTTAATGGTCAGGGCAAAGGAGCAACTTTCATGCAGGATCGAAGACCTCAAGACGCCAGCGGTTTTGTCAAATTCATCAACTTGTTCAAACAGGCTGATCTGGAACAGGCCATGTCGGCGCACCGCAATAGTGATTCTTATCAGTCAGTGTTGCGTTATTACTTTGCCTGTATCGGCTTACTCGATTCACCACGACTGATCGAGCCCTTGGCACTGCTCAAACAGTCGATCGGCCAGTTGATTGGTGCTCCACGCGAACACCAGCCTGATAGCCAGCCTGCACGGTTATTGCGTATCTATGACAGCATTCAAGCCTTCGAAACCCGGTTGCAAAACAGTTTGGCTTACGCGAAGAGCACCCCGACTGCCGTGCCCAGGAATCTGCACTTTATCTGGCTCGGTGGTGGAGTGGGCGAGATACAGCGTGACTACCTCAACCTCTGGAAACAGGTGCTGAACGGGCAAGGTTACAGTCTGCATCTCTGGTATGACAGCGACGCGTTGTTGGCCTGGCAAACCAACAAGCTGATCGTCGAGGCGGCCAAGGCTGACGCCCTGCAACAGGATGGCAGCGACAGTGTTTCCACAGACCAACTGAGCACGCTGTACGAAGAACGGGCCATCGTCCTTAAACAACAGATGTCCATGCACATCGATGCCGCATTGGCGCAGGGACTTTCAGCCGATGAAGCACGGATCGATCTGTTGGCTCGCGCCTATGGGCAGGACGCCGCGCAACTGGAGACGTTGATCGAGCAAAACCGCCGCAGTCTGCTCGAGCTCGCAGGAGGCGACCTGCAGTTGCGCGATTTGAACGCCCTGGATACTCCGCTGCAGTTGCAGGATATCTACGAGCGCGAAATCCGGTTGCGCGGCAATCTGGCCGCTGCTTCCGATGTGGTGCGCGCCGAGGCCCTGTACGATGAGGGCGGCGGTTATGCCGATGTTGATAATCTGCCGCCACTGGTCAAGACCCTGGGCGGCGTTGATATCAGCGGGTTTGACCCCCGGGCACGCGTTGGCGTTCTGCAACTGTTGCTCGATCACAATCGGCACTGGATGCCTGCACGCGAGGCGCTGCGCCACCAGTACACTGATTATCTGGCAAGCATTCCCGAGCAACACCGCGCCGCGCTTGAGACGTTTGCCCGGCAGCAACCGGCGCTGAATGAAGTGTTCCAGGCGCCAGCCGAGCTGCTCGTGCGCCCACAGGACTTGCGAGCAGTTGCTGTGCAGGGCTCTCTGAGCAATTCCTTTCTGATGGCCCATGCCCGATCGCCGATGCTCAAAAGCGTGATCGACCGGTTTCGCTTCAACTATGACTTCATCGACCTCACGACTCGACTGGCGGCCACGCGCGGTGTTGCGCTGAGCGATTTCCACGGCATGTCGACGCTTGCGCGCGAGGTATTCGAGGAAAACTGCGGGCCCATTTCTGCTCTGTCCTCGATCGAAGGTTCTACGGCTAACGAACTGATTCTGGCGGTCGCCGGGCATTTTGAAGACGGCATCCGTCCGCAGAGCGAATGGACGATTTTTCTGACTGGCCCGACCGCGATGCGTGCTGGCATGCGCGATTATGAGCGGCACAACTTCGTCCCGCGTGAAGATGAGACCGTGCGTCTCGAGACTGCCATAGAACCGCTCTGGATGATCAATGACAAGACCGAGGAGGAGCAGGATCACTCTTGGAAAGACAACGCCGGCGATGACGAACAATGGGTCATCGACGAGCAGCAGCGTTGGCGACAAGGACGCTTCAGTGTCCGTTACAACGGTGATGTTGCAGCGCTGCTCAAGCAGCAGACTGTGACGTTCGAAGAGGGTTGGCCGATCATCGAGGGGCGGCCGGTGCTGCTGACGGAGGTCTTGCAAGGAATGATCGACCGACTCGGTGCACCGTTCCTGGCGGCGATGAGGCAAGGTCATAACGGTCCGCTGATTTTTCCCGCCGGGCCGGGGCTGGGTTTCGATGAACGTCAGGCCATCAAGGCCCAGCCTGTCAACTTGCAAGCTCCGGCGTCGCTCAGCGATACGCGGATTCAGGGACTGGCGCTGGATGAGTTGCTAAGCGGTATTGCCGAGGGTTCGCTGCAGTTCTTCCAGGTCAGCCCTTTGCAACGAGTGGTGTTGGGACAGCTGCTCGGCGCACGTTCACTGGATAACTCAAGCTTCACGCAACTTGCCGCCGAACTCGAAAACCTCGCCAACAGCGTTGCCGAGGTGGGAGCGTCAGTGCGTTATGCGGCCATTGAACGCCATCTGTATCAGCATCGTGCAGCGCAATTCATGGCCGGTCTCGCCAGTCATGCCGACCAGCCGATGGTGTCGTCGGACAGCGCGTTGACGTTGAAACGAGCCGCGCTGTCGCAGGCGCATACGCTGTTTCAATGGGGGCGTCATGTTGCTCATATCCAGACCATCGCCACCCGTGAGCATCGTGAGCAGGTGATCCTGCGGCTGGGTCAGGTACTGGGGCAAATCGAGGCCAGTGACGTCAAGCTGGTGCCGCAGGATCTGTTGCTCCAGGGGCCGGGTGATCCCGGTGGCCGCTGTTACCCGCTGGCGCTGATCATGAGCGCGGCTCTGGAGCACGGCGATGCAGCGTCGCGACGTTTGCGCGAGCGATTTTTCCTGACCACTGCCGAGCCGCATCAACCCGATTCAATGGTATTTCTGGAAGCACTCGAGGAATTGCGCGACGTGCAATTGCACGACATCGGCAAGCCGCTGGGACGTGTCGAACTGCAGCAGCTTGGCGCAACGCTGGAAGGGTTCGCCAGCTCGCGCACGCTGATGCTCAATTCGGACAACCACGCCATGCTGGTGGCGAAAATCTACAAGGGTGAACACGCCACCTATCACTTCTATGATCCCAATTTCGGCGTGTTCGAGTTCACCCAGGCGGACCAGTTCCAGCGGGCACTGACCGACCTGTTCCAGAAGCAGGGCATGGCGAAATACTATGCGGCCTACGGCGACGCCGCCCGCCCGACGTTTGATCTGATCGAGCTGCAGGGGCAAAAGATATCGGCTCTGAACCTGTCTGGCGGATTTCATGTCGGGCAACTGCTGGAGTCCGACAATGTCCTGTCGGAACAGACGCAACGGCCGATCCGTCGGCGCCTGAGCAGTGCCCGCGGCCATTCGCTGGTCAGCAATCCGCATCTGGGACGCAGCCTGCGCGAGCTGGACAGTCACTGGTGGGGACATCAGATTGCCCTGGCGACTGACGCTTTACAGGCCTTGCATGCTTCGGCAAAACCGCTGGTGCCGGTCTTCGAAACCCTGGAGATAACGCCCACCGGCGAGTACCGGATCAATCTGATCGATCCGTCGCAGGCCGAGCATGTGGTGCAGGTGGTCAGCACCGATCATCGTCTGCTGCGCATCAGAAATTACCTGTCGGAGCAGTTTTCGGCACTTGGCACTCGAGCCGCGCCGCAGATGGCAGAGGCGGGTGCCGTTCACACCCTCAATACCGGCTTCACGATTCAGGTACTGATGAACGTCCTGCGTGGACGAGAGGGGGATGACCGCACCTTGACCACCGCCGTGCGGTTGCACGCTTACGTCAATTACGCACAACTGGTGCACGGCAATGTCACGGATGTCGCCGGCCTGATCAGTCTGATCAAAACCGCACTCAATGAAGAGAAGATCATCGCCCGTACCTGTGCGCCGGTGGTGGGCGAGGCGCTGGGCCATGTTGCCAACGAAGGCGTGGGCGCGGTGCTGGGGCTGGCCAATGTCGGCTTCGACATCTATCAATTGGCGACCGCGGACAATGAGATCGAGCGCGCGCAGTTCGGTACCCAATTGGCCTTCGACTCCGCCAGTCTGGCGTTGACCGCTGGTGGCCTGGGAGCCGCCACGGCGGGCGCGGCGACTGCGGCAGCCGTGCTCGGCGGGGCCGGAGTGATTCTGGGCGGATTGGCCGTGGGGGTGGCGGCCCTGGCCCAGGGGTTTGCCAGGATCGCCGAGCAGGCGCAGGAGGTCGGGCTGTTTTTCGATGATCTGGAGCGGGCCTGTCGGGGTGTCGGTTATCGGTATGACGATGGGCTTGGGGCGTGGGTCGCTCACCCCTCGCTGGTCGTCCATGGCCTGGACTTCACTCGCGCCAGGATGGTGCTCGACAGTCCGAAGGTGTATCGGCTGCGCGATCATTTCGGAGTGCCGGATTTCAATCCGGATGATCAACAGGCGCTCGATCTGCGGCGTGAACTGGGTCTGCCCGGTTACATCCGTTTTGACCCACCGCCCACGCAACTGGTTGTCCTGCCGTGCACGCCGACCACGTACTACGGTTACGAATACAAGGCGCTGCCATTCTCGACACTGCGTCACGACACCGGCTTCGATACAGCCCGCAAGCTGGAGAAGAAAGATGCGGCTGGCCAGTGGCGGTTTCTGTTTTCGTTCTATTCCTTTCCCGTCCACTACATCGTCAACCGTCTGGCACCGTCGTATCGGCCAACCGTGATCGAGGTACGGCTGGATGCCCGAGAACGTGCGCTGGCGGTGCCAATGATGCCCCCCGTCTGGCACGACAAGGTGTCGTACCGCATCGAAGGTGCGGGCGGCGCCTGTTCACTGATCCTCAATCGCGGGGTCAATGTCCAGTTGCAGTCGCCCAGCCTGCAGCTGTGCCGCTGGAATCTGCTAGCCACCTGGGCCACCGAGAGCGATGTGCGGATCGACGTCGGCGGGGTTCTTTCTGTGGCTGGCGTGCAGGTGACGTTCGACGGCAAAGGACGGCATGAGGTCATGCTCCAGCTGAATGGGCAGCAATTGTTCAAGGTCAACCGCAGTGACAGGCGACTGGACATTGTCGGGCAGAGCGCGCCAGTCGGGGAGAACGAGCAGTCGCTGCTCACGCATTACCAGATGCTGGCGCGGGAGCATCGGCTGGTGCTGCCGTACACACCGGTTCATCACTTTCCGATTCCTTTCGAGCCCGAGGGTCAGCCGCGTCACACCACAGCCTGGTACGACGCCGCCGGGGATCGCTTTCTGTACATTCGCAGTGAAGAGGTACTGGCGGCCGATGAAATGCTGCTGGCGGCGGTGGTCGGCGATTCTGCCTTTTTCTATGAGGTGCACAACTACGATATCTGGCAGGTCGACGCTGTCAGCGGTCTGCTCAAATACCGTTACCGGCTGCTGGTGATGGAGGGGCAGTGCAGCGTTCGGCGTATCGATGTCGATGCCCAAGGCGTGCTTCATATCGAACAGCAATGGCTGGGTCCAGATCAGCAAATCACGCAGCTCAACTACCTGATCCATGAGGGCCTGCTGCAACTGGTGGCAGTTACCCGAGAGATTGACCGTGATCTGGGCCGCCGAGTGTTCGCCCACCCGACCTTGACGGATTGGTCGGTGGTGCTTGGTCACTCTTTCACGTTAGCCCCGGTGCCCGAGCGCGCAGGCGTCAGCACCGTCGACTGGCAACCGGCCGCTTACGTGTCGGTCTGCTGGGCGTTCGATCCGGACCAGCGCGACCTGGTCTGGATTCGCAGCCGTGACCTGTTGTGCATTCATCCGTTTGCCTTCGGGCATACCCGCGGCTGGGCCGATTCGATCAAGCATCTGGGTGAACTGTTGCTGCTGCCGGTCGACGATGAGCACGAGCTGTTCTTCATCTACGACCGGCGGGCGCAAAAACTGTGCAAGGTGCAACGTCGCGGGCCCGCTGGCAGCGAGCGCTGGCCGGCGCAATGGACGCATCAATGGCTGCAGCCTGATGGGCTCAGTGACGTGGTGCCGGTACAGGACGGGTATCTGGCCCTGACCGACGACGGTCTGTTCTTCAACCTGAGCGCAGAGGGTGAAGTGCTGCTGGGTGGCTTGAGTGAGCGCTGGCTCAAGGGACGTGCACATTGGTGGCAAGCACTCGAATCGCTGGCGACGAAATACCCGGTCAACAGTTTCGCCGTTCTGGGTCTGCGCAACGCCGCCGGTGATCGCAGCCTGTGCGCCTGGTATGTGGATAACCGTCTGCTGTTGTGTGACCCCGGGCATGAACGGGAAATGCGTCTGCTCGGGGTCACACCGGACAACCAGGCGGTCTGGCTGCTCGATGTCGCCAGCGGTGAGATTTGCAGTCAGCGGTTCTTCGACAGCCGGCAACTCGAGTCAGCGTTCGGCGACGGCGCACAGTTACTGGCAAGCGACTTGCTGCCCGCACCGCAGGCCGAGTGGGACGACTGGCGGTTCAGCGCCGTGCGCAATGACGGCTCCGGTCTGTGCGGGACCTCGTTCGACGGCGTGTCACTCAAGCTGCGATATCAGGAAGCTGAGCGAATCATTGGCGTCGATCATCACTGGGCAGGCGAGCACGCGACGCATTTGCCGCAATCTCTGCAGGCATTGCTGGAGACCGCCGAGCATGAGCCCTACATCGCCGTGGAGTCCGGCGCGGGCAGCCTGCAATGGTTCGACGTGGCGAATGCACAACTGATCCGGGTAGCGGACCAGGACCTGCCGCACGATTGCGAATTGCTCGGCACCCGCCATCGGCATGTGCTGTTGCACGAGCCTCAGGCACACCGCGTGCACGTCTATCCCGATCAGCAGAGCATCGGCCCGTTCGAATACATGCGGCGCGACGCCGAGGTGTTGGTGGTCGAGGGCCAGAACAAGGTCGAAGACCTGTTGCCACTGATCGCGGATGACGTGAGCTGTCTGGTGTTGCGCCTGGGGCAGGGCGGCGTGACGTATCACCTGTCGAGGGCCTGCTGGCTGCGGCTGGATTCAGTGATCGTCGATTGCCGTCACCCGCTGGGCGAGGTCCCGGCGATTCCCGGCAAGCTGGTCTGGGCGCTGGAAGCACCGCAAACACTGCAACTGTCGTTTGTCGACGAGCACTTGCTGATCGTCGATCCGGATCGCCAGCACAGCCTGATCCTGCGGGATGTGTGCTCGGTGGATCCGGCGATGCGTGGCGACGTCTTCCTCGGGTTCGAGGGCGGGCGTTCCCATGCGGTATCAAGTCTGGTGCAGAGGCTGCGGGAAATCGTCGGAGCCGATGATGCCGACGGCAGTGCAACGCTGGCGCAGTTGCTGGGAGCGGTGCCGGCCTGACGAAAGTCTTCGTTGGGCTTTTCTGAAGTTTGTTTTCTCTCTGTGTCGCGACGGCTCGTGTCGTCGTGATGCATTCGCTTGGCTAAAAAAAGGAAATTGCGTTGAGCACTATGGATGAAGTCAAGATGGGCGGTGTGTTCACCGATCTTGTTGCGCGTACTGAACTTGAGTCTGTCAGCGGTAGCCTCGGGGAGGCTGCTTTGCGCTACTACGACGGGGCCGCTGCGGCCACCAGTCTTCCGGAACAACTGATAGCGATCAGGTTGCTCAAGGACGCGATTGAATCAACACAGCTGGATTCTTCGGATGATCAGGTCAAGACGCTGCGCCTGAAACTGGGCGACTATGATCGCCGCCTGACCGCTACCGTGGAGATGCTGTCCGCTGGCAAACCGATACCGCGCATCATGCATTTTGTCTGGGTCGGTGGCAGTGAGGTTGGACCGAACCAGCGCGACTACATGAACATCTGGCGCAAAGTGCTGGCGTCGCAGGGCTATGCATTCAATCTCTGGTATGACAGTGACGCACTGCTGGCCTTTGAAATGAACCGGGTGATTCTCGACAGTGCCCGTGCGGACACGATGAAGGTATTAAAGGACAAAAAGGTAACCCCGACGGAACTGTCGAGAATGATCGAAGACCGCGCCCGGGTACTCAAGCAGCAGATGTTCGAGCACTTGAAGCAGCCACGCTGGGCCGGACGTGCGGACGAGGCGCGGATCGACCTGATGGTGCGCGGTTATGACAAGGACCGTGCGACGCTCGAAGCCTTCCGCCAGAAATGTCTGGACTCGCATCAGGCCATGGTGGGTGAGGACTTGCGCCTGCGCGATGTTCGCCAGGAATTTGCCAGTCACTTTCTCGCGGACGTCTACCAGCGCGAAGTCGCCATGCGCGGCAACTTTGCTGCTGCCAGTGATGTGGTGCGACTGCAGGCCGAGTATCTCGAGGGCGGGCGTTACAGCGACATGGATTATTTGCCATCGCTGATCGAGAGGCCGGGCGGCGTGGACATCAGTGGTTTCAGCAAAGACGCGAAGATCGGTGTCCTGCAGTTACTGCTCAACCATGACGATGCGTTGATGCCGGGGCGGGATCGGCAACGTTATGTCGACAGAACCGGGCATATTCCCGCCGAACATCTCGAGGCACTGAGCGCATTCGCCCGGAGCAAACCGGGTGTGGAGCAGATTTTTGCTGCACCGTTGCCGACGTCGTTGCCCCAGAATGCCATCGGGCGCGGTGCGGCCTGGGGCGATACTGCGGGGGGTGAAATGAATGCCTATATTCTGGCCCACCCTGGCAGCGGCATGGTCAATGCGAGCATGCACTACATCCGGGTAGCTTATGACTGCCTGTATGAGGTTGAGCGCCGCATGAGCCTCGCAGGTGTGACGCCATCAGATGCGTCATCAGTCCAGGATATTGCAATCAAGGTCGTCTCTGAAGCACAGGCTGATGGGCGTTTGCCAATTACATCGTCTGAGTATTCGTCACAGAGGCTCATACGCGCCATAGCCGAGTATTATCAGGACGGGATTCGTTTCGATGCCTTGGGCACCATCTACATGACCGGTCCGGGCGCACTTGACGGCGGTGTAATCGGCTATGTCGAAAGAGAACTGCAGCGTGAGCGACTGACCACCATTCGCGAACATATGAAACAGGTCGAGGGCTTCAACGTCTTCACCGAAGAGGAAATGATCTCCGGTTGGGCAGTCAAAGACACCCCCGAAGACTGGCTGGCAAAAGAACATGAGAAGTGGAACTCGGGCAAGCTCAAGTCGCGCTACGTCGGTGATCTGTCCGATTTGCTGAAAGAGTCGAAGCTTGCGTTCAAAGGTGGCTGGCCGTTCCTTGAAGGCAAGCCGGTGTTGCTGACCTCGATCCTGCAGCAACTGCTGGATGAGCTCGGTGAGCCGTTTGTGCGAGCCATGAATGATCGCTTGACCGGTGATGTGACGTTCAACGTCCCCATCCGCCTCGATTTTGATACCCGACATCAGGTGATGAACCAGACAGTCAAGGTTGCTCCAACGTCCATTGGTGCCGAGTCATTGGGCAATCTCAATGAGGCCTTGGCGCGCATCGCCGCAGGCAAGTTGCCACTGGATCAGTTGAGCCCGTTGCACCGGGTGATGTTTGGCGGTCTGTTCGGCGCCGCGACGCTCGATCAGGCCGGTTTCGCTGACGCCTGGGCAACCACGGTCGCCTTCGCCGAAGCTACGCGCGACCGTGGCCTGATCGCGCGCTACGAGGTGATCGAACAGACACTGCTCAGTCGCGATCCTGCACCGGTCGAGGCGCGAGTCAATGCATCGGAGCGCGAATCGGTCGGACAGAACTCCTGGGTGCTGAAGGCGCAGGCATTTGCCGAGCCGATCAGCGTACGGCAATGGCGCGAGTACGTGAGCCAGGTCGAAGTCGCCGCCATGAATGAGCGCCAGGCGTCGATCATCTCGCGGCGCGAAGCGGTGCGCGAGGCGTTCTTCGAGGCGGGCGCATACATGGCCAGGCAATTGCCACAGGATTTGCTGGTGCGTGGTGCCGGGGATCCGGGCCGACGTTGCTATCCGCTGGCGTTGGTCATGGCCGCCGCGCTGGAAAAAGGTGCTTCGGCGGAGCGCGCGTTGATCGGCAAAATGGCGCTGGCCAATCTCACTCCCGACGCGCCGCCAGCTCATGCCCTGCTCAGGGTGCTGGACGAGTTGCGGACCGTACCTATGGCGCGGTTCGGCGAAAAGAGAGCGGAGGCGAACCTGGCCACTGTGATGCAGGCGCTGGAGGCGAAAACCACTGCCGGCAGCCTGTTGCTCAACACAGACAATCACTCGATGCTGGTGAGCAAGGTCGTGGCGCAGGGCGAGCAGGGTAAGCCATCCTATCGTTTCTACGATCCCAATTTCGGGCTGTATGCGTTCGCTCTGATCGAGGATCTGCAGAAAGGCGTCCAGCGCTTCATGCAGGATAAGGAGACTGTCAGGTTATATGGTCTGGAGCAGGCGTCTGCCAGCGTTTTCGAGGTCATCGAACTCAACGGTGCAAGCATTGCCGGTCAATCGTTACCTTCGGATATCCGCGTTGAGCATTTGTTCAGCAATGATCCGCTGGGCGGCGGGCGTGCCGTCGAACCCTGGAGTCATCATGCCGCCTTGCGCGCGCGCTCCCTGTCAGAGAACGCGCGTCTGGGGCAGGCGCTGAGCAGTGTGGACAGCCGCAAGTGGGCTCGGACGATCGAAAGCGCGACCCTGCGGTTACAGGATCAGCATCAACTGTCCCGTGACTTCGTGCCGGTGTTCGAATCTTTGAAAAGTACGGCGCAAGGGCGCAGCGAAATCACCATGGTCAGTGCCAGTGACCCGCAGCGCACACGCACGGTGCAGACAGATGACACGCGCCTTTCAGGGATCAAGTCTTACCTGAGCGATACGTTTGAAGCGTTGTCCGGCAGACGCGCGGGAACACCCGTGGTCGATCCGACGGATGTCGGTGCGGTGCACACGCTCAACGCCGGATTTGCCATTCAAGCCCTGCTGCTTGGGTTACAGAGCGCGGAGTCCGGAATGGGGTCGACTGCGCTGACGTCGGCCGTGCGCATCCACGGTTACCTCGCCTACGCGCAAATGGCTCACGGGCTGGCGGTCGACGCAGTACAACTGCTGAATCTGGTGCGTCATGCCTTTACCGACGGTCTGCGGGTGGCCCAAACCACCTCGTCGATTGTCAGTAATGCGCTGGGCAGCGTCTTGAACGAAGGTGTCGGAACCGTTTTGCAGCTGGCCAGCATCGGCTTCGACATTTATCTGTTGGTCAATGCACAAAACGATATCCAGCGTACGGTTTACGCCACGCAGTTGGCCTTCGATTCCGCCGGACTGGCGCTGGGTGTTGGCGCTTTGGGCGCCGGTATTGCCGGCGCGGGCACGGCGGCGGCCTTCCTCGGCGGTGCCGGGGTGATTCTGGGCGGGCTGGCGGTGGGGATCGGCGCCCTGGTCGAGGGGTTCAGCGGCAGGACGGAGCGTGGACGACGGATCGGCCGGTATCTGAATGATGTGCATACGGCTTATCGACCGCAAAGTCATTCGGTGCAAGGCAATACCTACATCGCCAATCCTTGTGCGGTCTATACCGGGCTTGATTTGCGCAAAGGGCTCATTACCTTCGGCCACCACAAAATCTTCGCAGCGGACGATTACTCCGATCTGCATCCGCCCAGGATCGTTGGGGATCGCAGCAAGGCTTTCAGCATTAGAGAGACCCTCGACCTTGGTGGCACGATTTCCCTCGATATGACTCCTGGTATTGAAAGCGTCGTGCTGCCGAGTTTGCCAGAGTGCTTCCTGGCCTACGAGTACGGTGGTCTACCCCTTTCGACAACGCTCAGAGAAAACCTGGAAACGGCTTTGGCGCTCGAGTACGACAGGGAAGGCAATCGGCAATTCTGGTTCACTTTTTACCGGGTGCCGACCGAATACATCATGGAAAAGATGGTGCCCAACTACGTGGAAACCCGCGTCAGCGTGGCGATTGGCCCTGGTCAGCGTTTTCTGCACGTCCCCCCATTGCCGCAGGAGGTACACGGTTACCTTTGCTATGACATCGATGCCACTGGCGGACACTGCTCGATCGCTTTGGCTGAGGGCGTCAAGTCGTTGCGGCTGCAGGTTTCCTCCGATGATCCAATGGCGTGGTCATTGCGTGCCCCATGGGTAAGCGCGGCGGCGGTGAAGCTTGAGCAGAATACTTTTCAATTGGGCTCGATGCGGGTGGAGGTGCCCGCCAGGAGTATCGTGTACCTGCAACTCGCGGAGGGCTTTTATCAGGTGGGCTGGGCAACGGGAGCGCTGCTCTTCGCTGAACTCGACGCGCTCAACGATGCCGACGGCACAGCCACGCGCAAGCATTTGCGCGAACTCGCCCGCGCCCATCGTCTGGCCGATGGCCCGACGGTCATCCGCAACTATCACGATCCCCTGACTGGGGTGCGTACCACGGCCTGGTACGACCACACCGAAGATGCCATGCACCTGGTGCGCGGACTGGACCCACAGTATGCGGCGGAGATCTGCATGGGACCGACCGTCGGCGAGGAGATGTTTTACTACTGCCCGGTGCAGGGAGTTATCTGGCGAACGGATCTGGTCACCGGGCAGATCAAGCGCAATTACCGGGTGATGAGGATGGAGTCAACGAGCAACGCCTGCATTGTTTCGATTCAGGCGACGCCAGAGGGTGTGCTGCAGGTGGTTCAGCGCTTTGAGGACATGTGGGAGCGCGCCTACAAGATGACTTACCTGCTCGATGAAGATCACCTTGTCATTACCGCGATTTCCGATATGAATCCAGGCCACCCATCGCTCATTCGCCTGGAGCGCGGCAATCTTGCGCGTTTCCTCCGACTGCACGGCGCCGGATACCATGAGGCGCTTGATGATCAGAGCGTGGAATTCACACTGGGCGCAATGATTGCGCTCGATAGCTTCGACGATAATTTACGCAAAGCCACCCGAGCATGGATGCGCACTGAAGATGAGCGACTCATTCAACCATTGTTGCGCAACAATGAAGACGCAGCGGATTTTCTCGATTGCGAACTGCTTGATCCGCATCAGGCCTCCGGCGATACAGTGTTGTTTCATCATCTGGGCCATCGCCTCGTTTATCGCCAGCGCATTCCCGCAGCGGATCAGATACCCGAGACCTTTGCGCAGAGTGTCTTGTCGTTCGAAGTGCAGCATATTCACCGCCAAGGCGGGCAATACGTCATTCTCACTGACGACGGCATGTTGTTCCAGATGAGTGGCGACGGCCAGACGCGTCTGGTGGGGCTCAATCACACATGGCTGCCGGCCTGGCGACAGCGTAATAATCCCGGCGGATTCCAGTGGTGGGAGACGGTCGCGGTCAACATCGAAAACTGGTCTGCCGATGGCGTGGAGGTCGGAGGTATCACTGATGCAACGGGCAAGACATCGCTGTATGTCGTCTATCTGGATCAGCAATTTCTGATTGCCGACACGGCGGGCAAAGCCATGCGCGTGTTGAGACTGACGCCTGATAAAAAAGCGGCGTGGATAATGGACTGGGCAACCGGACGAATTTATCGTCAGCCCATCATGGCACCGCAAAGCCTGGTGGCAGCATTCGGTTCGGGGACACGTCTGTTGCAGGCGGATTTGCTTGCCCCGATGCAGCGAGTCATGCCTCGGCACACTTTTGCCTGGGCCATGCCCCATGCATCAGGCCTGCGCGCCCGCCGGCACGACCATGTGCTGTTCGACATGTTCGAAGGAGAGCCGCTGCGTATCGTCGGCGTGGAAGTCGAGTTTTTCAACGGCGTGGTTTCCCTTCAGGCACGGGAGAAAAAGCTGGGACGGTTGCTTGCAGGTCAGCATAGCGCTCCATACCTGACTGCGGGCAAGAGTGATGGTCTTTGCCGCTGGTATGACGTCACTGCCGGCCGTCTGCTAAGCGTCAAGGTGGCAGGGGGTGACTGGCCGCACTATCTAGGCGTGGCAAACGGTCAAACCCTGGTGCTGCATGACCCGGTGACAGGCCAATTGTTTGGCAACGCCAATGAAGACGGCACACGCATTGATACATGGATGAGTGCGGAAGGGGTCAGCCGAATAGCAGAGACGCTGGTTATCGATGGCATCAAGTCATCGGGCAAGGTTGCGCCGGTGCCGGATGGCGTCAATACGTTGGTATTGCGTTTTGCGGAATCCGCCGCCTACCTCTCGCTCAACCAACAGAGCTGGGACAGCCTTGACTGCCTGATTGTCGACCTCGACTTTCCGGAGGCGGCAAAGATCCATCTGGCGCTGAGACTGGCGCCAGTGCAGCGCTGGCTGGTCTCGATGTCAGGCGGTCACCTGCTGCTGACGGATCCCGATTCGGGAAGCAGCATCATCTTGCGCAATGCCACGAGCCTTGATGCGGCACGGCAACAGAAGGTGACACTCGGTATCCCTTTACCTGACGAGGCCACGGTGAACGTTAGCCTGGACGAGCTGATGAGCGAGATGGTCACCGAAACCTTGCTGGAACTCGGTGCGTTGTTCGGGCTGTCCAGCGACCAGTAAGCCATTGCGAATTGGCAGATCAGACCGGGCTGCGGAGGTTTTCCTTCGCAGCCCTTTTTTTCGTTCAGGACACCAGGTAGCCCTTGATCCCGGTAAAGATGATTTGCGCCGCCAGTGCGCAGACGAAAAGGCCCATCAGTCGGCTGACGATCTGCAGGCCCTGATCGCCCAGAACCCGTTCGATGTGATTGGACAGATACAGCACCACGCCGACGGTGAAACTGGCCAGGGTGATGCTCATGATCGCGGTCAGTTTGTCGTCCCAGTGCGGCTGGCTGACGCCCATCACCAGCAGCGCACCGATGGTGCCGGGGCCGACGGTCAGCGGGATGGTCAGCGGAACGATCGTTACGTCCTGCTGCACGTTGTCACTCTGCACCACCGGCTTACCCTGGGCCATGCCCAGCGCCGAGATGAACAGCACGCTGCCAGCACCGATGCGGAATGCGTCCGCAGTGATCCCGAACACATCGAAAATCACCCGTCCGAACAGGTACAGCAGGACGCTGGAGACCAGCGTGGCAATCGCCACTTTCCAGGCCAGGCGCCGCTGTTCCTTGCGCGAGTAGCCCCGGGTCAGGCTGATGAAGCAGGACAACACGAAGAACGGGCTGTAGAGCACCAGCATCTTCAGGTAAACGCTGAATAACACGTGGAGCATGGTTCGGCTCGCATCCGGAGTGGGTGGAGCGAAGTCTATCAGTTGCTCTATTGTCTGTGTGCGTCGAGAGGCGGTGTCTAGCGATTGCGAAGTTTATTGAGGGTTAAGTTGTTCGTTTTTTAGTGTGCTGGATATAGTGTTACATGTTTGGGTTTGTCAGTTTTAAATAAGTTGGTTATTGTCCTTTTAGCAAGTTCATGAGGAGCTTGTTTTTAATATTTATCAAGGATTAGTAATGAACAATCAATTGGTTAGTCAGCGTTATATAGATGCTTGTGTTAAAGATATTCGGTCTTATGATCTGGGCGATGAGCTGGTGATTCGCCCTCGCAATCTGGTCATGCCGGGCGACAATATTGAAGCCCCGAACAAAGCTTCCGTGGTCGGTGAAGGCATTATTTCTTTCAGTGGCGGTCTTTCCGGTGTCAATCGAACGGATGCACAGAACGCGTTTCTATACGCCTCGCTGGTGGCAAACAAAAATTATCCACTGGAGCACCAGGGCAAAGAATGGTACATGCAGTTTCGTGAAGTCATGACCAACGCGGGCTGGACGCCGATCAGCAAGTATTACAGCGACCTGAAAGTCAGCGGCACCAGTGTTCGCATGGACAAACTGGTACTGGAAATTCTCGGTTCGGTCATTGCTGGCGTTGCTGTGCCGGGGCCTGCCACTGCGCTGATGCTGAAAGTGGCCGGTGACGCGATTGCCGCCCTGCAAAAACGCGATACCGCACTGACTGCCTATGAACGCAACGTGCTGCAAAATGGTGTGGGTGGTGTAACGGCTGGCGCATGTGCCGAAGTGAATGGTGCAACGGTATTTGCCATTGGTGCAGTACGGTTTGCCCGCAGGAATACATCGACCAAAGTCCTGTTCGTCGATGTCGATATTCGTAATGTCGATCTGTATAGCGGTGAAACCGTATTTGAGAAAAATGACGCTTTGGCTGCCGCTAATCGCGATTTTATTGCGCAGAAATTGGTCAATCATATCACCAAGAAAATTGACTACGATATTTAATGATGTCTGGGAGGGCAGTCGTGTTACGACTGCCCTTTTTTAGGAGAGGTTGATATGGAGTCTGATTGTTCAGTTCTGATTGTCGGTGCGGCCGTTTTACTCATTCCTGATTCAGCAAGGTTGGGCGATTATAGTGATGTAATCAATAGCGTATTGTTTGCGCAATTGAGTGCAAATAAACAGGTAACAAAAGATTCGAGTGTGGATTGGTACGACGCTTATTCTCAAGTGCTCGATAGCTTATGGCTGAGGTCTGTAAAAACACGCGAGGACTTTGACCTGAAGCCAGATAGTGCGACCTCGGCCACCACATTGATTGTGGCCGCAATGGCAGAAATCGAAAAAGATCTGGCAACACTGACTGCCGAGGCCATGTTTCGGGTGGTTAACGCCTCCGATTCGAATCGTGCGATCAACGTGTTACGCACGCATATGCATAAATCAGGAGACACATCAGTAGAGCAGTCACCCGAGGCGGCGGAAAATGCGCACATGCTGGTCATTGTCGCGCGAACGCCGGATTCGCTGAGTAGCGTGTATATCAGCTACCAAAACTGTCCACCGTTGAATTCGCATCCACGGGTGTTACCCGGTCTTGGAGCCGAGCTGCAAGGTCTCATCACTTTGCGTTGTGCGCAGGCGAATCTGTCAGAAACTCTTTATCGCCTCGCGCGTGAAGGTATTGCCATGAGGTTGAAAGACCGGATCGCGGCGAATGTCGTACTTTTCACTGAGTGTGGCGAATCCTGTGCAGCTGATCTTTCCCGGGAGATTCAGCCATGAAGGATCTATTTGCGCCTCCGGCGGCTGTGGTGGGCGGCAGTGTTGTGACTTTCGCCTCGGGATTGCCGGCATCACACCGCGAAGACATCTACATGAGTACCGCTTTTGCGCAGAGAGCCACCCGCCTGGCCCTTGCAGACGGATTGTCGGAAGATTGGTTCGGCTATTACTGCAGGCAATTGAAGCATCTCGGGTGGGATGTGCCAAAGCCGCAGACGTTCTTGCCCTCAGGTATTGCCCCCATGGGCACAGAGGCGGTGCAGCGCATTTCGGCGTCTCTTGGGGACGCTTTTTCACTGCCCATGAGCCGTGCCTTGGCAAAACTGGAGCGTAATTTGTCGGCGCTCGAATTATTCGAAACCGCTAGCCTCGGCGCCGATGTCGGTTATTTTCAGATGATTCCCTGTGTGATGAACGGCGCACACAAGGTTGACATGGGGATCTATCACCGACAGTTCAAAATCCAGCGAAATGTTTCGCGGTTCCTGTTCATCGAAAATGAATCGCCTGAATACCAAGGTATCGAGCAGATGGCACGCATTACGTTCAACACGCTGCATTACGCTGATTTTCGAGAAAAGGTGAAACAGTCCGTGATATCGCAGTCTTTGAAGTACCTGCAAGACCTGGACATTTGAGCAAGTGGGGCGAACCCCGCTCAGGAAGTCGGCGCCGTTCGATTTTGCTGATCGCGCTGGGCTACCCAGTGTTCGATCAGCTCGCGCAGTTGCGACAGTTCCACCGGTTTGGCCATGTGCCCGTCCATCCCGGCCTGGCGCGCACGTTCCTTGTGTTCGGCGAGGATGTGCGCGGTCAGCGCGACGATCGGTGTGCGGATGCGCTGATTGCTGACTTCCCAGGCACGCAATTGCTGGGTCGCCGAGAAGCCGTCGAGGATCGGCATTTCGCAGTCCATCAGCACCAGATCGTAACGCTGGGCCTTCATCGCCTGCAGGGCTTCTTCGCCGTTGCTGGCGGTGTCCGGTTGCAGGTTGAGTTTGCCGAGCATGCCACGAATCACTTTGGTCGAAATCGTGTTGTCTTCGGCGACGAGAATGCGGAAATCGCTCGGCACCCTGGCCGCTGTCGCGGGGGTGACCACTTGCGGCTGGAACACCACCTGACCTTTATTGCGCTGGTTCAACTCGTCCGCCAGCGTGGTCTTGAGCGTATAGCCGGCCACCGGTTTGGCGAGGATGCGCTTGATCCCCGAATTGCGCGCGATGATCTTGCTCGGCGCATTGCTGATGCCGGTGAGCATGATCAACAGAATGTCGTGGTTGAGGCTCGGGTCTTCCTTGATCTTTGCCGCCAGTTGCATGCCGGTCATGCCGGGCATGTTCTGGTCCAGCAGCACCACATCGAAGTAGTCGCGCAGGTGCGCCTTGGTGCGCAGCAGCGCCAGCGCTTCCTTGCCCGATGGTACGGCGCTGACGTTCAGACCCCAGGCGCTGCATTGCTGTACCAGCACCTTACGGCAGGTGTCGTTGTCGTCCACCACCAGTACTCGCGCACCTTGCAGCGGGCCGTCGAGGTCGGAGGTCGGGTGTTCGAGGCGATCCGGGTCCAGTGGCAAGGTCAGCCACAAGGTGCTGCCCTGATTGGTGCCGCTCTTGATCCCGAACTCGCCGTGCATCAGGCGGATCAGTTGCCGGGCAATCACCAGCCCGAGATTGCCGCCCAGACGGTTGGCCGAGAGGAAGTGTTTGCTGTGCAGTTCGGCGTGCAGCAACGCATCGCGCTCTTCCGCCTCCATCGGCTGGCCGCTGTCCTGCACGGCGATGCGCAGGCGCGGTTTGACGCTGCGCTCGTCGAGGGCGACGACGATCAGCACTTCGCCTTCGTCGGTTTTCTTCAGGGCGTTTTCCAGCAGGCTCAGCAGGGTCTGGCGCAAGCGGGTCGGGTCGCCGCTGATGACGCGCGGCACCTGCGGCTGAATGAAGCTGATCAGCTCGACGTTCTGCTGTTCGGCCTTGGCCCGGTAAATGCTCAGGCAGTCGTCGATCAGCGCGTTGAGGTCGAACTGCACATCGTCCAGTTCGATCTGCCCGGACTCGAGCTTGGAGATGTCGAGGATCTCGTTGATCAACGTCAGCAATTCGTTGCCGGCGCTGTGGATGGTTTGCACGTAATCGCGTTGCTTGACCGACAGTGGCGTACCCAGCAACAGTTCGGTCATGCCCAGCACGCCGTTCATCGGGGTGCGGATCTCATGGCTGATCTTGGCGAGGAACTCGGCCTTGGCGTTGATCTCGGCATTGCTCGCGGCAAGGTCGCGGCTGATGCTGAACCGGCTTTCGGTGATGCTGCGCTGGCGTTCACCCAAGGCAATGCTCATCAGCAGGCCACTGATGCAGATGAAACCCATCAGGGTCATGATCAGGCCTTGCGGTGCCACCAGGGTCAGCCCCAGCAGGGCCGGCAAAATGATCAGCGTGCCGATGTTGAACACCACCATCCCGGCAACGAACAGCCGCGCCGGACGGTAGCCCTTCTGCCAGTGATAGAAGCCGACCAGCAACATGCTCAGACCGGCCAGCGCCACCAGCGCGTAGGTGATGATGTTCAGCGGCAGGGTGTTGACGAACAACAGCAGCAGGCTGCAGATCACAATAAACAGAATGTCGCCCAGCAACAGTTTGTTCAGCGGGTGCGGGCCGAGTGGGGCGAAGAAGCGCAGGGCGAACATCAGCCCGGCCGGGGCGGTCAGCAGCAACGCCAGATAAGCGCCCGGGGTCTGGATCGCGTGCCAGTTCGGCAACCACGGGCCGGCGAGGTTGAGCAACAGCAATAGACTCAGGCCCAGCAGTCCTTCGCAGACCGCCAGCCACAGGCTGCTGCGCGAGCGCGAGTAGGCGTAGCGCACAAGATTGTGCAGCAGCAACATGCCGAGGCAGCCGAACAGCAGGCCGAAGATCAGCGTCTGGTTCTGGTTAGCGGCACTCATCACCGCCGATTGCAGGGTGATGTGCGGGCGTAGCTGATGGTCGGAAACCATCCGCAGATAGACGTCAAGGGATTTGTCACTTTGCGGCAGTGGCAGCAGGAAATCGCTGCTTGGGAGCGGCCGTTCGACCTGCGGCTGGCGGGTGCCGGAGGTGCGTTGCTCGATCAGCTTGTCGCCGTCCAGCACGTAGAGGCTGAGGTTGGACAGGTCCGGGGCGAAGATTCGCAGCACTTGCTCGTGCTTGCCCGGGGCCAGTTTGAAACGCAGCCAGAGAGCGCCATCGGGCTCGGCCGCCGTGAGGCGATCCAGTTCGATAGGGCTGAATTGATTGGTGTAGCGTGCCGAGCGGATGTCGCTCAGTTGCAGATTGCCCTGATCGTCAAGCAATACCGACCAGCCACTGCCTTGCGCGGCCATAGCCGGAAGCATGCAGAGCAAGGTCAGCAACGTGACGGTGAAACTTATGGCAATCCTGAGCCAGCGCACGGCGAAATCCCTTCGTAGGTTGATGCCAGAATATAACGATGCGCGGCGGCGGAACAGCCCGGCGAGGGACTGCATCCCGCGCCGGACGTGAAGGACAGCTTATTCCTGGGTTTCGCCACGTTCACGGGCAATGGCGCGGTAGCCAATGTCCTTGCGGTAGAAGCAGCCTGCCCAGTCGATGGCGGCGGCCAGCTTGTAGGCTTGCTGCTGGGCTTCGCTGACGCTGGCGCCCATGGCGGTGGCGCAGAGTACGCGACCACCGGCCGTCACCACCTTGCCATCCTTCAGGGCAGTACCGGCGTGGAAGACTTTGCCTTCCAGGCCTGCGGCTGCGTCCAGACCGTTGATCACCGCGCCCTTGGCGTAGTCGCCCGGGTAGCCGCCGGCGGCCAGCACGATGCCGACGCTCGGGCGTGGATCCCACTGGGCTTCCACCTTGTCCAGCGCTTGCGCCAGAGCGGCTTCGACCAGCAGCACCAGGCTCGACTGCAGACGCAGCATCACCGGTTGGGTTTCCGGGTCACCGAAGCGGCAGTTGAATTCGATGACTTTCGGGTTGCCGGCCTTGTCGATCATCAGACCGGCGTAGAGGAAGCCGGTGTAGACGTTGCCTTCTTCGGCCATGCCGCGCACGGTCGGCCAGATCACCTGATCCATCACGCGCTGGTGCACGTCGGCGGTGACCACCGGGGCAGGGGAGTAGGCACCCATGCCGCCGGTGTTCGGGCCGCTGTCGCCGTCGCCAACACGTTTGTGGTCCTGGCTGGTGGCCATCGGCAGGACGTTCTTGCCGTCGACCATGACGATGAACGAGGCTTCTTCGCCGTCGAGGAATTCTTCGATCACCACGCGAGAACCGGCATCACCGAAGGCGTTGCCGGCGAGCATGTCGCGCACGGCGTCTTCGGCTTCGGCCAGGGTCATGGCAACGATCACGCCTTTACCGGCGGCCAGGCCATCGGCCTTGATCACGATCGGTGCGCCTTTTTCACGCAGGTAAGCCAGGGCCGGCTCGATCTCGGTGAAGTTCTGGTAGTCGGCGGTTGGGATCTTGTGACGCGCGAGGAAATCTTTGGTGAAGGCTTTCGAACCTTCCAGTTGCGCAGCACCGGCGGTCGGGCCGAAGCAGTCCAGGCCACGGGAGCGGAACAGATCGACCACGCCAGCCACCAGCGGCACTTCCGGGCCGACGATGGTCAGGGAAACGTTTTTCTCGGCGAAGTCGGCCAGTTGCTCAAGGGCCAGCACGTCGATGGCGACGTTTTCGCACTTGGCTTCAATCGCGGTACCGGCGTTGCCCGGCGCGACGAAAACCTTCTGCACGCGCGGATCCTGAGCCACTTTCCAAGCCAGGGCGTGTTCACGGCCACCGCTGCCAATGATCAAAACATTCATTTCAAAAACCTCAAATTCTGTGGGGCGCTACCAAACCTCTGTGGACTGAACCTGTAGGAGCTGCCGAAGGCTGCGATCTTTGCTCTTGATCCTTTAAAGCAAGATCAAAAGATCGCAGCCTGCGGCAGCTCCTACACAGAGGGAGCGGTGTATCAGTGACGGAAGTGGCGCATGCCCGTAAAGACCATGGCGATGCCGGCTTCATCAGCAGCAGCAATCACCTCAGCATCACGCATCGAGCCACCCGGCTGGATCACTGCCGTGATACCGACCTTGGCCGCGTTGTCCAGACCGTCGCGGAACGGGAAGAACGCATCCGATGCCATTACCGAACCCGCCACTTGCAGACCGGCGTGTTCAGCCTTGATCGCGGCGATCCGCGCGGAGTTTACGCGGCTCATCTGGCCGGCGCCGACACCAATGGTCTGACGGTTCTTGGCGTAGACAATGGCGTTGGACTTGACGTACTTGGCGACTTTCCAGGCGAAGATCAGGTCGTGGATTTCCTGTTCGGTCGGTGCACGCTTGGTCACCACCTTCAGGTCATCGGCGCCGATCATGCCGATGTCGCGGCTCTGCACCAGCAGGCCACCGTTGACGCGCTTGTAGTCCCAGGCCGGAACGCGATCCGCCGACCACTCGCCGCACGCCAGCAGGCGCACGTTGGCTTTGGCGGCGACGATGGCGCGAGCTTCTTCGCTGACGCTTGGAGCGATGATCACTTCCACGAACTGACGCTCGACGATCGCCTTGGCGGTGTCGGCATCCAGTTCACGGTTGAAGGCGATGATGCCGCCGAAAGCCGATTCGGTGTCGGTGGCGTAGGCCAGTTCGTAGGCCTGACGGATGCCGCCCTCGGCGTCCGGGCTTACGGCCACGCCGCACGGGTTGGCGTGCTTGACGATCACGCAGGCCGGCTTGACGAAGCTTTTTACGCATTCCAGCGCGGCGTCGGTGTCGGCCACGTTGTTGTACGACAGCTCCTTGCCTTGCAGTTGGGTCGCGGTGGCGATGCCGACTTCGGCTGGTTTGGCTTCCACGTAGAACGCCGCGCTCTGGTGCGGGTTCTCGCCGTAGCGCATTTCCTGAGCCTTGATGAACTGGCTGTTGAAAGTGCGCGGGAATTCGCTGCGACCTTCGGTGCTCAGCACGTCGGCAGCCTGATTCACGGTGCCCATGTAGTTGGCGATCATGCCGTCGTAGGCGGCGGTGTGTTCGAAGGCCTTGAGCATCAGGTCGAAACGCTGAGCGTAGGTCAGGCCGCCGGCCTTGAGGTTTTGCAGAACGTTGGCGTAATCGCTGGCATTCACCACGATCGCTACGTCTTTATGGTTTTTCGCTGCCGAACGAACCATGGTCGGGCCGCCGATATCGATGTTCTCGATTGCGGTCGGCAGGTCGCAACCTGGCTTGTTGATGGTGGCTTCGAACGGGTACAGGTTGACCGCAACCAGGTCGATCGGCTTGATGCCATGCTCGCTCATAATGGCGTCGTCGATACCGCGACGACCGAGGATCCCGCCGTGGATTTTCGGATGCAGGGTTTTCACCCGACCGTCCATCATTTCCGCGAAACCGGTGTAATCCGCGACTTCCACTGCGGCAACACCGTTGTCGCGCAGCAGCTTGAACGTCCCGCCGGTGGAGAGGATCTCGACGCCGAGGGCTTCAAGCTCCTTGGCGAATTCGAGGATCCCGGTCTTGTCGGAAACGCTGATCAAGGCGCGGCGGATCGGCAGGCGGGTAGTCTGGTCGGTCATCTCAATTTCCATCAAAAGCAAAGGAAGTCAGCAAAAAAGGCGACCGGTTTTACGCGGGCGCCTTTCTGGTTTGATTGAATGCTTACAGCAGATCGTACTGCTTGAGTTTCTTGCGCAGCGTGCCGCGATTGAGTCCCAGCAGCTCACTGGCCTTGGTCTGGTTGCCCTTGACGTAGTTCATCACGCTTTCGAGCAGGGGAGCCTCGACTTCGGAGAGCACCAGGTTGTACACATCCGTGACGGACGCGCCCTCAAGGTGGGCGAAATAATTGTGCAGCGGCTTCTCGACACTCCCGCGACGGGTCTGACCTTCTTCGCTCGGGGTAGTGAGGTGCTGTTTCAAATTCACGTTGTCGCTCACGGGTGCTGTTCCACTCACTAAAGTCTCGGTCATCATCGTCATGCGGCCACCCCTTCTTCGTCCCCTGTCAGGCTCTTGTAACGCTCGGCGAAGAACTCCCGAACGTTGGCGCATTGTGTTTCCGTACCATCCAAACGATTGAAGTGGGCGCGAAACTCCCTGGCGCCCGGCAAGGTTGCGAGATACCAGCCCACATGCTTGCGGGCAATGCGCACGCCCATCACGTCCCCATAGAAGGCGTGAAGTGCGGCCAGATGCTCCAGCAGGATGCGTTCCACTTCGATCAGCTCCGGCGCCGGCAATTTCTCGCCGGTACGCAGGAAGTGTTCGATCTCGCGAAAAATCCATGGCCGCCCCTGGGCAGCCCGGCCTATCAGCAGGCCATCGGCACCGGTCGCGTCGAGCACGTAACGGGCCTTTTCCGGCGAATCGATATCGCCATTGGCAAACACCGGCATCGACACCGCCTGCTTGATTGCGGCAATCGTGTCGTACTCGGCTTCGCCGGTGTACAGATCGGCGCGCGTGCGGCCATGCACGGCCAGCGCGGTGATCCCGGCCTGCTCGGCGATCTTCGCCACGGTCAGGCCGTTCTTGTTGTCGCGATCCCAACCGGTGCGGATCTTCAGGGTCACCGGCACATCCACTGCAGCGACCACGGCCTGCAGGATCTCGGTCACCAGTGCTTCGTCTTTCAATAACGCGGAGCCGGCGGCCTTGTTGCAGACCTTCTTTGCCGGGCAACCCATGTTGATATCAATAATCTGTGCGCCCAGTTCGACGTTGGCCCGTGCCGCGTCCGCCAGCATCTGCGCATCGCCACCGGCAATCTGCACCGAGCGTGGCTCGGGATCGCCTTCGTGGATCATGCGCATGCGCGACTTGCGGGTGTTCCACAGGCTCATGTCACTGGTGACCATTTCCGAGACTACAAGCCCTGCGCCCAAACGCTTGCACAGCTGACGAAAGGGCTGGTCGGTGACCCCCGCCATCGGGGCGAGAATCAAACCGTTCTGCAATGTATATGGGCCGATGCGTACCGCCGACATAGGACTTCCCTGAAGTGGGGCCGGATCATGAGAGTTCGAAAAAGGGTTGGCATGATACCCGCTCTCGATGACTGGATAAAGGCTGAATTGAACAAAATCTGAACAGTTATTCTGTTATTGCCAGCGGTTTGGTTGCCGCGGGCGCAGTCAGAAAACTGCCGTCAAACCTGAAGCGGTGAAGCGATTCACTCGGGCGAGTGGAAACTCAGGCTGTAATTCACCGCTTTGGGGCCTGGATCGAGGATATCCAGCGCGATGTGGATCGGCGTCTGTGGCGGCATTTCCGCCATCCCTTCAAGGTCGCCGTTGAGGTATTCGCCGGGTTTGAAGCGACGACTGGCGATCAGATGACCGTTGAGGTCGGCGAAGCGCAGTTCCAGTAGCGGAAACGGCTGGGAGAACGTCGCGCGGTTGTAGATGATCGCATCCACCACCAGCGCCCCGCTGAATTCCGGATGGCTGCGCACCACCAGATTGCTGCTTTTGATTTTGCCGATGTCGACCTTGGACGGCACTGTGCAGCCGATCTGCGGACAGAACTGTTGAAACCATGGGCGGTACTGATCCTGGCGCGCCAGTTCGTCGAAATGATAGGCAATGTACTGACCTGCCAGACCGGCGGCGGCCAACAGCACCAGCAAGCCCCAGAGCAGGCGTCGGCCCCAGGGCGAGCGGCGCTTCTGCCAGTCCAGTTGCAGCGGATCGTCGGTCAGATCCTGCAGTACTTCGGCGCGCACGCCGGGTTCGGCACGCTCGCGTTTTTTGCGCAGCGGTTCGACCGAGGGCAGGTCATCTTCGTCGGGTTCGACGTTGGCGGACAGGCGTTCACGACGGGCATTCGGATCGATCGGGTCGTGCAGGCGCAGTTGCGGGATCGACGGCTCGTCGTCCAGATCCACCGGCTCCAGCGACAGCGAAGGCTCGGTGCGCACGGTTTTCAGCGGTTCAGGTTCGACGGCATCTGGCTCGACTTCATCTTCGGGCTCGGGCAGGTGCTCATCGTCGCGGGCGCTGAACAGGCTGTCGCGCCACTCCGATTCATCGGCTTCCTGGCTGTCGCGACGCGCGCTCAGAGACTCTTCGCGCTGGCGACCGAATTCGGTGGTCGGCTGGATTTCCCGTTGTTCGAGGCGGGCCAGTTCTTCGTCCAGATCAAGACTGTCCAGATCCAGCTCGCTGGCGCTCCATTGCTTCTGGCTGATGGCGCGCGGTGCGGTCGGTTCGACGCTGGCCGGTGCTTCAACCACCGGCGGTGGCTCGCTGACCACAGGTTGAGCCTGTGCTGGCTGGACGATGGCTGGGGCCACCGGCGTCACCGCTTCCTTGCCGGCATGTTGTTCCAGCAGCTGTTTGGCGGCGTTGAACACTTGCAGGCAGGAGCCACAACGAACCACCCCACGGGCCACGCTCAATTGGGCATGGCTGACGCGGAAGCTGGTTTGGCAATGCGGGCACTGGGTGACGAAGCTGTCGGTCATGCGGCGATCCGGTTTATGCAGGCGGTCATTCTAGCGCCGACGGCCGGTGATACGCACCCAGCCATCGCGATTGGCGATTGGGTCGAGATCAAAGTCCTGCGCATAGGCGGCGGCGACTTCTTCACCTTGTTCGGCGAGGATGCCTGACAGCGCCAGGCGACCGCCGGTTTTCACCAGGCCGGACAATTGCGGCGCCAGGGAAACCAGCGGGCCGGCCAGAATGTTGGCGACCAGCACGTCGGCTTTGACCTGCGGCAGATCTTCCGGCAGGTACAGCGGGAACAGCTCATCGGCAATGTTGTTGCGCCCGGCGTTGTCACGCGAGGCTTCCAGCGCCTGCACATCGATGTCGGTGCCGACCGCTTCTTTGGCGCCGAGCAGCAGGGCGGCGATCGCCAGAATCCCCGAGCCGCAGCCGAAGTCCAGCACGTTGCAGTCTTTCAGGTCCTGACCGTCGAGCCATTCCAGGCACAGGGCGGTGGTCGGGTGGGTGCCGGTGCCGAACGCCAGGCCCGGATCCAGCAACAGATTGACCGCGTCAGGCTCGGGCGCGGCGTGCCAGCTCGGCACGATCCACAGCCGCTGGCCGAAACGCATTGGCTGGAAACCGTCCATCCAGCTGCGTTCCCAGTCCTGGTCTTCGATGACTTCGCTGTGATGCTCGGGCAGCGGACTGCCGGTCAGCAGTTCCAGATGCGCCAGCACCGGTGCAGGCTCGGTGCCGCCCTCGAACAGGGCCAGCAGGTGCGTGTGTGCCCACAGTGGGGTGGTGTTGAGTTCCGGCTCGAAGATCGGCTGATCTTCGGCGTCCATGAAGGTCACCGAAACGGCGCCGACTTCAAGGAAAGCGTCTTCGTAGGTTTCGGCTTGTTCCGGGCTGATGGCGAGACGTACTTGCAGCCAAGGCATGGCGGGCACCTTTGAAAAAATATGATTGCAGCCTAGCGGCCAGCGAGAAGCGCGCAAGTTTACGCGAGCGCAGACGATTTGTGGGAGAGACTTGAAACGCCATTCCCTTGTAGGAGTGAGCCTGCTCGCGATGGCGATGGTGCTGTCGACACATATACTGGATGTGCCGGCTTTATCGCGATCAGGCTCACTCCTACAGGGGTTTATGTAATCTGCAGAAACAACAAAGCCGCCCGAAGGCGGCCTTGTCAGGTGCGGACTTGAAGCTTAGTGCTTCTCGCCAGCCAGCTTGTGCTCGAGGTAGTGAATGTTCACGCCCCCTTTGCAGAAGCCTTCGTCGCGGGTCAGATCACGGTGCAGCGGGATGTTGGTCTTGATCCCGTCCACCACGATCTCGTCCAGGGCATTGCGCATGCGCGCCATGGCTTCGTCGCGGGTGGCGCCGTAAGTGATCAGCTTGCCGATCAGCGAGTCGTAGTTCGGCGGAACTGCATAACCGCTGTACAGGTGCGAATCGACGCGAACGCCGTTGCCGCCTGGGGCGTGGAAATGCTTGACCGTGCCCGGGCTCGGCATGAAGGTTTTCGGGTCTTCAGCGTTGATCCGGCATTCCAGCGAGTGACCACGGATCACCACGTCATCCTGCGTGAACGACAGCTTGTTGCCAGCGGCGATGCTGAGCATCTCCTTGACGATGTCGATACCGGTGACCATTTCCGAAACCGGGTGCTCCACCTGAACACGGGTGTTCATTTCGATGAAGTAGAAACGACCGTTCTCGTACAGGAACTCGAAGGTACCAGCGCCACGGTAGCCGATGTCGATGCACGCCTTGACGCAGCGAGCCAGCACTTCCTGGCGCGCCTGCTCGTCGATGCCCGGTGCCGGCGCTTCTTCAAGCACCTTCTGGTGACGACGTTGCAGCGAGCAATCGCGGTCGCCCAGATGGATCGCGTGACCCTGGCCGTCGGACAGTACCTGAACTTCGACGTGACGCGGGTTGGTCAGGAATTTTTCCAGATAGACCATCGGGTTGCCGAACGCCGCACCAGCTTCGGAGCGGGTCAGTTTCGCCGAGGCGATCAGGTCTTCTTCCTTGTGCACCACGCGCATGCCGCGACCACCACCGCCGCCGGCGGCCTTGATGATCACCGGGTAGCCGACTTCACGACCGATGCGCAGCGCCGTTTCTTCGTCTTCCGGCAGCGGGCCGTCGGAACCAGGAACGGTTGGTACACCGGCTTCGATCATCGCGTGCTTGGCCGATACCTTGTCGCCCATCAGGCGAATGGTCTCGGCTTTCGGGCCGATGAAAGCGAAGCCGGAATTCTCGACCTGCTCGGCGAAATCGGCGTTTTCCGCGAGGAAACCGTAGCCTGGGTGAATGGCGGTAGCGCCAGTCACTTCAGCGGCAGCGATGATGGCCGGGATGTGCAGGTAGGACTGAGCGGCGGACGCCGGGCCGATGCAGACGGATTCGTCTGCCAGACCCAGGTGCATCAGCTCTTTGTCGGCCTTGGAGTAAACGGCGACGGTCTTGATGCCCATCTCTTTGAAGGCACGAAGAATCCGAAGGTCGTTGTCACCGCGGTTAGCTATCAGAACTTTTTCCAACTTCGCAGTCATCAAAGGCTCTCCGCAGTTCAAACGCGGGTGAACAGCGGTTGGTCGTACTCAACCGGCTGGCCGTCTTCGACGAGGATGGATTCGATCACACCGCTGGTTTCAGCTTCGATGTGGTTCATCATCTTCATGGCTTCGACGATGCACAGGGTGTCGCCTTTCTTCACGGTCTGGCCGACTTCAACGAAGGCTGGCGAGGTTGGCGAAGATTTACGGTAGAAGGTGCCTACCATTGGCGAGCGGGCCACGGTGCCGTTCAGTGCCGGAGCAGCAGCGGCAGCCGGAGCGGCAGCAGCTACTGGAGCAGCGGCGGCAGGTGCAGCGGCCGGAGCCTGCATCGGCGCCGGAGCGTAGTACTGCTGAGCCGGGGTCTTGCTGTGACGGCTGATGCGTACGGACTCTTCGCCTTCCTTGATCTCGAGCTCGTCGATGCCGGACTCTTCCAGCAATTCGATCAGTTTCTTAACTTTACGGATATCCATGAATCATCAACTCCCAAGGGTCGGTCAGGGGCGTTTAACGCTTGTGGTTCAAGTCGTTGCCTGTGTTTCAAGCTGTTCTAGTGCGGCCTCCAGGGCCAGTCGGTAACCGCTGGCGCCAAGGCCGCAGATCACTCCCACCGCTACATCGGAGAAGTAAGAGTGATGGCGGAAAGGTTCGCGTTTGTGCACGTTGGACAAATGCACTTCGATGAATGGGATGCTCACTCCCAGCAGCGCGTCACGTAATGCGACACTTGTGTGTGTAAATGCTGCTGGATTGATCAGAATGAAATCCACGCCCTCACCGCGAGCGGCGTGGATGCGGTCGATCAATTCGTACTCGGCGTTGCTTTGCAGGTGCAGCAGATGATGGCCGGCTTCACGGGCGCGGCGCTCCAGATCCTGATTGATCTGCGCCAGGGTCGTTGAACCGTAGGTGCCGGGTTCGCGGGTGCCGAGCAGGTTCAGGTTGGGGCCGTGCAGCACCAGTAGCGTTGCCATCTGCGTGTTCCTTGTTATGAATGAGCAGTCGTCAGAACCCGGCGACTATGCCGCAAAGACTTTGTGACTGTCCAGTTCTCTGCAATAGCCAGCACGATGACCGATGTTTGCGCGAAATTTGTGACTGAGTGATTTGATCCGGTCATTCCGCAAGATTTGCGCTGATGCGAATGACGCTATCGCGAGCAGGCTCACTCCTACAGTTGAAATGTGTTCCCTTGTAGGAGTGAGCTTGCTCGCGATAGCGGTTTGTCAGACGCGGAAGGCCTGCACGGCGGTATGCAGTTGCCCGCCCAATAGCAGCAGGTTCTCGCCCTGTTCACGACCTTCGCCGATGCGCAGCAGGTTATCGCCGCCCAGTTGATGGATCCGCTCGCTGTGATCGCGAATCTCGCTGACCGCGCCGCTTTGCTGGGCGGTGATATCAGCGATGCGGATCGCCGTGTCGGAAATGGTCTGGATCGCGCCGACGATTTTATCCAGCGCGCCGTCCGCCGCTTGTGCCTGATTGGCCGTGGCTTCGGCGTGTTCGACCTGCGCGCGCATGCCTTCGACCGATTGTCGGGCCGCAGTTTGCAGGCCAGCGATCAGCGTCTGGATTTCCGCTGTCGCGCCCGCCGTGCGTTGCGCCAGTGAGCGCACTTCTTCGGCCACCACTGCAAAACCACGGCCCATTTCCCCGGCCCGCGCCGCTTCGATCGCCGCGTTCAGGGCCAGCAGGTTGGTCTGGTCGGCAATCGAGCGGATCACCGTCAGCACGCCACCAATGGTTGCCGACTCTTCGGCAAGGTGCTCGATCATCTGCGCGTTGCCTTGCACCTCGCCGACCAGAGCATGCAGGCCGGTGAGGCTCTGGCCGATCACGGTTTGCCCATGTTCGACGGCCAGCCCGGCATGGCGGCTGGCATCGGCAGCCTGCCGTGCATCGCCAGCGACCTGCTGAATGGTCGCTTCAAGCTCACCCAGTGAATCGCGGATCAGCGCAGTGTCGCCGGCCTGATGTTCGGCACCGTTGTGCAGATCGTTGCTCAGTTCGGCCAGGGTGCGGCTGCTGCCGGCGACCTGTTCGGCGTTGCCGCGAATCGTCCCGACCAGATCCACCAGATAGGCGCGCAAGCGGTTGAGCGAAGCCTCGATGTCATGCAGTTCGCGGTTGGTTTTGCCCAACTGAATGTCGCGACTGAAATCGCCTTCGGCCCAGGTCGACAGCGCCGGAGCAAGGTTGGTCAGGGTGCGCGCCAGGCGCCGCTGCAAGGTGTCGATCAACAGCGCGATCAGCAGAATCAGGCCGATCATCACGCCTTGCATCAAGCGCACTTCGCTCTGGATCTGCCCGTGCTGCGCGCGCACTACCGGCTCCAGTCCGGCGATCGCCTGTTGCACGGCAGCGATCTTCAGATGGGTCGCGGTGCTCAGGTCTGTGCGTTTCTGGATCTGCTCGCGGGTACGCGCCAGCTCCGCCGGGTAGCGACCGAGCAGGCTGTTAAGTTCACGCTTGAGGCCGACCCCGGCGTCTTCGGCGGCGGCTTTTTCTGTGCTTTCGATGCCCATCATTGCGGCGAAATCGTCGCTGCCTGATTCATTCGTGGCGACCACGCCGAGCAGGGGCAGGGCGTCGATGGCTTGAGCCTGGGTGCGGATATTGTCGACTTCACGCTCGACATCGGCCGCCAGTTCACTGCGGCCGCTGCTGACCAGTTTGTCGCGGGCCAGCGACAGCTTGCCCAGATGCTGGGAGGCGGCGAGCAGCGGCGTCAGGTACGTCGCGTTGCCGTTGGCGTAGGTGCTCAGTTGATCGAGGCTGGCACTCAGTTCGCGTTCGGCCTGCAGCAACAATGCCTGCGGATCACCGGCCAGTTTGCCGGCGGCGAGCAGGTCGGTCTTGCTGAATTCTTCCAGGCTCGACAGGCTCGGGCGCAGGGTCTCGGCCAGTGCCGGCGGCAGTTCGCCGAGCTCCTTCTGCAGGCCGTCGATGGCCTGGCTGGCGCTGCTCAGGCGCAGGGCGTCGCCGCTGGCGAGGTAGTCCTCGACATTGCGTGCCACGTCATTCTGAAATTGCTGCGACAGGCCGAGGTAGCGCTCCATCAACAGATACGGGCGCTCCAGGGCTTTTTGCGACCACCACAGCGTCGCACCGAGCGCCACGCAAACGGCGACCAGCAGCAGAGTATTGAGATTGGTGAGCAACTTCAGGCGCATGACGGCTACCAACGGCAGAAATGGTAAGCGCCTGAATTTATTGCGGTTCTGTTACAGCGTTATGACCGAATCAGTGGATTCCGATGAAAAAGTGGCACTTTGCTTTGAGTCACGCGCGGTCTGCACCCGGTTGCGTCCGGCACCTTTGGCGCGGTACAGCGCCTCGTCGGCCTGGCTGGCCATCATCAGGCTGTCGGAATCATCGTGCATCTCCACCACGCCGGCGCTGAAGGTGCACCACAAATCCTGCGGCTGCGCCGGGTAGTGGATTTCGGCGAAGCGCTGGCGGATTTCGTCGAGCACTTTGTGCGCCGCTTCTATATCGGTGTCGGGCATGACGATGGCGAATTCTTCGCCACCATAACGGCCGATGAAGTCGGTCTTGCGCAGGCGTTGCTTGAGGAACAGCGCCAGGCTTTTGATCACCCGGTCGCCCATCGGATGGCCGTGGCTGTCGTTGACCCGTTTGAAGTGGTCGATGTCGAGCATGGCAAAGCTCAGCGGCTTGTTCTCGCGGCGGGCGCGGAACGAGCAGTCTTCGAGCAATTGCAGGATGTGCGTGTGGTTGTACAGGCCGGTGAGGCTGTCGCGGACCATCCGCGCCTTGAGGTTGCGCGCACGGGCGGCGCGGTTGCGCACAGTCGTAATCAGATGCCGCGGCTTGATCGGTTTGGTCAGGAAGTCGTCGCCGCCCTCGCTCATCGCGTCGAGCTGCTTGTCCAGATCGTCCTCGGCCGACAAGTAAATGATCGGCACGCTGACGTAGCGGTCGTTGTGGCGGATGACCTTGGCCAGTTCGGTACCGGTGCAGGCCGGCATGTACATGTCGAGGATGATCAGATCCGGCTGGAAGTCCGCCAGTTCGGCCATTGCCTGGATCGGTTCGATCAGCGTGCGGGTGACGATTCCGGCGCTGTTGAGCAGGCGCTCAGTGTGCAAGGCCTGGGCGCGGGAGTCGTCAATGATCAGCACTTTATAAGGTTCGTACTGGGCGACGCAGGTCAGGACTTCGATCTTCTCCAGCAGGCTCGACGCTTCGAGGGTGCCGGTGAGGAATTCCTGGCCGCCGGCGCGCACGGCGGCGAGGCGGGTCGGGGTGTCGGTTTCGTGCAGGCTGAAGAACAGCAGCGGCAGCGGCTCTTCCAGACCAACCTGAGCTTCGGCGGCCAGTTGCAGACCGACGCCGGCGCCGCTGAAGTCCACGTCCATGACAATCGCAGCGGGCAAGCGCTCGACCATCGAGGAGCGAAACGCCGCGACACTGTCCAGCGCTTGCGCGGTCAGGCCGAAAAATTCCAGCTGCTTGGCCAGTCGCTCGGCGCGGTCGTGATCCTGCAACATCACGTAGATCGGCTTGCGCAGCGGCGGCAGGAAGGTCTGGTCGAGTTGATCGCCATGGCGCAGACCGGTGCGCGACAGGCGCTGCATCAAGCGATTGAGGTCGGTGATCAGGCCGCTGCTCAGGCGCCCGCGATTGGCGTCCACCGCTTCCAGCGACTGACCGATATGACGCGCGAGCTGCGTGTGTTCGGGCTGTTCGAAACGCTCGGCAAAACGCAGCAGGCGCAGATTGGCCTCGCTCAGTTCGGCGAGGTCGGCGGTGGACCACTCACTGCGTTGCAGGCGCTGCCATATCTCAAGAATCTGACGTGCCTGATGAATTACCCGCTGGGCAAAGTGGTGCTTGAGGCGCTCACGGCTGGGGTCTTCTGGCTCGGTCATATCCTGACTACTAGTTAGGGCGCATGCTGAGATCGACTGGTGGCTCTATGCTAGCACCTCTTTTCCCTTATATGAGTGTCGTGCGTCAATAATCTGCGACGCTGCACAATTCAGTTTCTGACCGGGTGGTCTCGGATTGGACCTGTTCGTCGTTGAGACTCCCGAAAACCGGGCGTGTCGTGCTGCTCAATAGGTGAAAAAGCCTTTGTGCACAACGCTGTGCTGCGCACACGCGCTGATCTGCAAATGTCTGATTCGGGGCTACATTGGTAGCGGTGTATCAGGGAAACCCCTAGAGAATTCGCAGTTCGATGTCGGGCCTTCGGTGGATTTTCTGCTTCTCTTCAATGGCGGGTGCCGGCCTTGGCACGTTGTTGTATGGTTGTGGTCGAACCGTTGAACCCAAGTGATTGAAAGGATATCGCCATGCTGGACTGGAAGAACCGCGCGGGCAGCGCGCCTGAACGTGCCGCTGAGCCGAAGTCGGCCACCCGCAGCTATGTGGGCGGGCTGTTGTTCAGCCGCGCGCTGGCCACGCTGATCGGCATTTATCTGCTGGTGACCATCGGCCTGGGCTGGTACTGGAGCCAGGAGCCGGCGCTGTTTCCGGTGGCGCAAAACGCCCAGGCGGCTGCCGAGAAAGAAGGCAAGCAAATGGTCGTCGGCTACACCACGGTCGAAACCCTCAAGACCGTTGCCGGTACGTTGCTGAACAAACCGGGCGGCTACATTTCCAACGACCGTTTCCCGCCTGGCCTGTGGATGGACAACACGCCAAGCTGGGAATACGGCGTGCTGGTGCAGGTACGTGACCTGACCCGTGCCCTGCGTAAAGACTTCGCCCGTTCGCAGTCGCAGTCGGCCGAGGATGCTGATCTGGCCAAGGCCGAACCGCGTTTCAACTTCGACAACAAGAGCTGGATCCTGCCGTCGAGCGAATCGGAATACCAGGAAGGCATCAACTCCCTGAGCCGTTACCAGGCGCGCCTGTCTGATCCTACGCAGAAAAACGCCTTGTTCTACGCCCGTGCCGACAACCTCAACAACTGGCTGGGCGATGTCGGCACCCGTCTGGGTTCGCTGTCGCAACGCCTGTCCGCCAGTGTCGGCCGGGTCAAGCTCAACACCGCGCTGAAAACCGAAGTGCCGGCGGTTGGCGAAGTCCCACAGGTGGACGAAGAAGTCGTCGAAACCCCGTGGATGCAGATCGACAACGTGTTCTACGAAGCGCGCGGTCAGGCCTGGGCGCTGTCGCACCTGTTGCGCGCCATCGAAGTCGATTTCGCCGATGTGCTGGCGAAGAAGAACGCTACGGTCAGCGTGCGTCAGATCATCCGTGAGCTGGAAGCGTCGCAGGAGCCGGTCTGGAGCCCGATGATTCTTAACGGCAGCGGCTTCGGCGTGTTGGCTAACCATTCGCTGGTCATGGCCAACTACATTTCCCGGGCCAACGCCGCCGTGATCGATCTGCGTCAACTGCTCAATCAGGGCTGAGTCATGGTCGAGAGTGCCAAAGAGGCGGCCCATCGCGCCGCCTCCGATGCTGAACAGATCGCCTGGGTCGACGAGCAGGACAACCTGCTCGGCGCTCTGGTGCGGGCCGATCTGCGTGAGCGCGGGCTGATCGGGCGCGGCACCTACATCATGCTGTTCAACAGCGCCGGTGAGCTTTGCGTGCATCGGCGCACCTTGAGCAAGGCGATCTATCCCGGTTACTGGGATGTAGCGGCCGGCGGCATGGTGCAGGCCGATGAAACCTACGCCGAATCGGCGGCCCGCGAGCTGGAAGAGGAATTGGGGGTGAGCGGGGTGGAACTGACCGCCCACGATCATTTCTTCTTCGAGGACACCGGCAATCGACTGTGGTGCTCGGCGTTTTCCGCGGTGTGGGACGGCCCGCTGAAACTGCAGCCGGAAGAAGTGCTGGAAGCACGCTTTATTCCGGTCGAACAGGTATTGCTGGAAATCGGGCAAAAGCCATACTGCCCGGACTCTCTGGCAGCCTTGAAGCGCTATCTGAAGGCGCAGCAAAGCGACGTCGCAAAGAACACATAAATTGGCGCCGATTGGCTCTTAGCAATTGCGCTTTTTGCCGTTACACTGCGCGACCTTTTCAAGCTGCACCGAATGGTTTGACGTGGGCCTGAACGATTAAGGGCCTGTAGGAGCTGCCGAAGGCTGCGATCTTTTGATCTTTGAAGACCAGGATCAAAAGATCGCAGCCTCGTTTCACTCGACAGCTCCTACAGGTCGAAGTCGAGCGGTTCAACGATTTCGGTGCAGTAGCGCTGCCCCTGCCTGAGTGGGGCTTCGCGGTCGATGACCTTGCCCAAGGTCGCGATCAGTCTTTGTCCTCCCAAGAGGATTGCCGGTGGCCAAAAAAGCCGCATCCTTCGCCGCCCTTGGTGGCCTGGTATTTTCCACCGACGCAGGTCGTCATTGCCCGGAATGCAGCAAGCCGGTGGACGCCTGTATCTGCAAACAAACCGTGATCCCGGCCGGGGACGGCATTGCCCGCGTGCGTCGCGAGAGCAAGGGCCGTGGCGGCAAGACGGTGACCACCATCACCGGTGTGCCACTGGCCGAAGACGCCCTCAAGGAATTGGCGACAACGTTGAAGAAACGTTGCGGCACCGGCGGGGCGTTGAAGGACGGGATCATCGAAATCCAGGGCGATCATGTCGAGCTACTCTTGGCAGAGCTGATCAAACACGGTTTCAAAGCGAAGAAGTCCGGCGGCTAGCAGCCTCTGTGAAATCCATCTGCGGCTTGATCCGGCACTGAAGCAGTTCAGATCCGGCGTCGTCTCCATGGTTTTCACAGAGCCTGTTCATGACCGGTTTCTAAACTACACGCGGTCAGCGCGGTCTACCGCCGCGCTGACGAACCGTCATTTTCATTCTTTAGACTGCGCCGGCCTGCGATCAGGCGACGCACTATGACTTCTTTATAGGGGACTTCGATGTCCGTACGACGCACACCTAAAAAAGATTGCAGCCAA